>JAOTUT010000054.1 GCA_029863735.1 Ignavibacteria bacterium | reverse complement strand
AATAGCAAAAATATCTTTTATATTAGTTTCATAAGCTTCTTTGTTTACCTTGATATGATTTTTCTCTATTTGCACACCAAGCTCTTCCAAACCAATTCCCTCAACATTTCCAACAACTCCGATCGCATTCAGAACTTTTTCAGCAGTCAGAATTTTCTTTTCCCCATTAACATTTATTATGACACTTACTTTGTTGCCTTTCACTTCTGCTTTTTCAACAACAGCATTGGTCAGGATATCAATTCCTCTCTTCTTAAAATTTTTCTCCAATGCGATTGACACTTCCTCATCCTCAATCGGCAGGATGTGCTTCAGCATTTCAACAATTGTAACCTTAGTCCCAAGAGTAGAATAGAAATAAGCAAACTCAACTCCAATTGCACCGGCACCAATAACAATCAAATCCTTTGGCTGCTTTTCCAGAATCATTGCTTCAGTACTTGTGATAATATTTTTTTTGTCAACTGGGATTGCCGGAATAGAGCGAGGGCGTGCACCGGTAGCGATAATAATTTTTTCCGCTTTTATTGAATCAATCACTTTTCCTTTTTCATCAAAAATCTCAATCGTTTTATTTGATGTAAGCTTTCCAAATCCTCTAATCCGATCAATTTTATTTTTCTTAATCAGCATTTCCACATTTTTAGAAATTCGCTCTGAAATATCACGACTTCTTTTAATAATACGATTAAAATCAAACTCCAATCCGGTAACTTTAATTCCGAAATCCTCACCGTGGTTATTTAGATTATCATATATCTCAGCATTCTTTAGCAAAGATTTAGTGGGAATACATCCCCAGTTCAGGCAGATACCGCCAAGGTTATCTTTATCGATAACCACCGTTTTAAATCCAAGCTGACCAGCACGGATTGCAGCAACATAGCCGCCAGGACCTCCGCCTAATAGTGCTATATCATATTGTTTTTGCATAAGTTATGGATTTATTGTTTCTTAAATTTGAGGCAAATATAAGTAGGTGAAGAGTTAAAAGAAAATACAAAGAGGTAAATTCTGACTTGCTAGTCAAACTTACGATGAATGTCAAAAATGTATCAATTAATGGTAAGAGAAAGATCAGTTTTCCAGTTATAATTGAAAATATAAAAAATCCAATAACTAATTAGTACCTAACTGCTTGTCCTTTAACTGGCATTGAGGTATGAATTTGGACAATCTTCCATTGGCCATTTTCTTTTTCCAATACGCCCGTTGTTCTTATTCCATCAAAAGTAAATTGATCACCTCCAGCTTCTACATACCAATTGACTTTCATATAGAACCAGGCTTGGCCGCCGTTTTTATACATCCTTAAAATTTTATCCCGGACAGAAAGTTTAACAGTGTTGAAGGTCTCATACGCTCTTTTCTGGCTTTCAGCCATCGAAACTTTATCAACCCATAATTCATCCTCATCTGTTCCAAGTATTAGGATATCTGGTTCGTCAGAAAAACAAGTCATGAGTAAGTCAAGATCTCTATCCTCGTGAGCCTTATTAAAATTTTCTAATACTTGCATAACTTCAGTTCTTTCAGCTTCCATATCAAACTGGGTTTCACCCGTGCAAGATATTAGAAAAGCAAGAGCAAATGAAACTAAAATTGAATAAAATAATTTCATGCCGTCCTCCTATATTCGATTATTATTAGAACCAGAGAAGTATCAATAAAAAGCTGGAGGAAATTGAGAAATGTATATTCTCTGGTATTATTTAATTTCAAGATACAATCTAATATTTTTTAAACCAGAATCAAGTGTGGTTATGAGATTGTAACAGAATATAAAAAAAAACCCTCATATTCTGAGGGCTTTACTATTAAATATTATTTCGAGTCGTTATTTCATTAACATAAGTTTTCTTGTCTGAGTAAAGTTACCAGCCTGTAGTTTATAAATATACACTCCGCTAGCTAGGCTTCCAGCATCAAATCTCACTTCGTAAGTGCCCGGATCTCTTTGTTCATTTACCAAAGTTGTAACTTGATTACCCAGAACATCATAAACTTTCAAGGTTACAAATTCATTTGTAGGAACTGAAAATTTAATTGTTGTAGATGGATTGAAAGGGTTAGGATAGTTTTGCTCTAAATTGAAATCACTAACTATAGATACTTCTTCACCATTCTCGTCCATAACTTTATTTAAAGCATTCTGAGCTTCATCACCATAAAGCTTAGGTAACTCAACTACAGTTCCATTGGCTAAAGCTGCGAACAATCCAAAAGCTTCGCCATTCTGATTACCTGAAGGATTTAAGAAACCAGAAGCAAATACAACAGCAGAATTACCGCCTAAACCTCTAATGTCTGCACGCCAGACACCAACAATTGAAAAGTTTGGCCAGGGCGTTGTTATTACAATCCAGTTTCTCCACGCTGGGACTGAAAGATAGTTACTGAGATCACCATATGAAACATTTGTCAGATAGATACCCAATCCGAAAATGTTTACTGTAGGTGCATCTGTTGAACCATGAACTGCAAACAAATCTACTTTATTATTGTTATTCGCAGTTTCTCTTGCATCAGCTTTTGCAAACAGGGTGAATGAAATATCCCTTCCATCTGGATTAGGGGTAAATCCTGAGGGATCAACTACTCCATTTGCTATAGCTATATAAGTTCCACCACTGGCAAAGTTTACTACAAAGTTCTTTAAAGTGTCATTTACTGAACCACTATTTCCAGGAGCGACGCCAATATTGATATCAACACCTGCTGGCACATCGATAAATGGAGTTGCAGTTCTGAATGCAAAATTATCTAACGCCAATGTTCCATTTAAATAAACATCAACTTCGTTAGCAATTGGATCGGCTGCATTGTGGATAACCTGTAATCTTGCAAAAGGTTGTACTGCTGGAAATTCAACTACTGCACCGTCGGGAAGAGCAGCAAATAAACCAAAAGGCTCTCCATTCTGATTCCCTGCAGGATCTAAAAATCCTGAAGCAAAAACAACAGCAGCACCGCCGCCTAATCCAGAAAGGTCAGCTTCAAATGATGCAACAATAGTATTGTTATCATCACCTGGTGTTATATCTAAAATATATGATACAGCAGGTACTCTGATATAATCGGTAAAATCACCATAAGCAGCATTGTCAACTAGTGTAGCAACATTTCTTGCAATAACATCAACTGTCGGTGCATCTGTTGAACCGTGAAGGACAACAAAATCAACTTTACTCGAATACATTCCGCTTTCACGAATACCATCTTTAGCAAATATTGTCAGGGCAATACTTCTGCCGTCAGGATTTGAAGTAAATTGTGTTGGATCTATTACACCATTTGCGACACCAACATAAGTTTTCCCATTTTCAAAAGTTACAGGAAAATTCTTCAAGGTATCATTTACAGATCCGCTGTTACCTGGCGCAATACCTATATTTATTTCAACTCCTGCAGGAACATCTATGAATGGAGTTGCTGTTCGGAAAGTAAAGTCATCTAAAGCAAGTGTTCCATTTAAATAAACGTCAACTTCGTTGGCAATTGGGTCCGCAGCATTATGAATTACCTGTAATCTTGCCATTGGCTGAACTAAAGGAAATTCTGCAACCGTTCCATCTGCTAGTGCTGCAAATAAACCGAAAGCAGCACCATTCTGGTTAGCGGTTGGATCTAAAAATCCTGATGCAAACACAACAGCAGATTTACCACCCAGACCTGTTAAGTCTGCATTGAACTCAGCAACTACAGTATTATTATTATTTCCGGGAGTAACTTTAAGAATATATTCTTCAGGGGATAATCTTTTATAATTTGTTATATCGCCATATGAAGCATTATTGACTATCCTTCTTCCACCCGAATACCAACTGTCACCATCTTCAACAGGTTCTTCTTTAACTTCCGCAGTAATATCAGTAACAACATTAGAATAAACTCTTTGAGCAATTACATCGACTGTCGGGGCATCTGTAGAACCATGAACAACAATAAAATCAACTTTCCATTGGTTTACCCCTTGCTCACGGATATTATCTTTTGCGAAAAGAGTAAAGCTAATATTCTTTCCATCTGGATTAGTGCTGAATTGTGTGGGATCTAACACTCCGTTAGCAATTAAGACATATTTTTTATTTTGATTAAGTGTAGCCTGGAAATTTTTTATAGTATCATTTACTGAACCACTGTTACCGGGTGCAATGCCGATGTTCAGCAAAGTATTAGCCGGAACGTCTATAAAAGGGGTAGCTTTTCTGAATTCAAAATCATCAATTGCCAAACCGCCATTCACATATACATCAACTACTGAAGCTGCTGGATCTGCGGCATTATGAATAACCTGAAGCCGTGTAGTTTGAGCAAAAAGGGATGAGATTGAGAAAAGAACTGCAAGGGAAAATAGTACGTTTTTCATAATTCCTCCGTTGTTTTTAATTAGTTAATTAGCAAGCACAACTCAGATAACAACAGTGGTATTATAATAGTTCCACTGATATTGATTTCTATGTAAAAAAGTTGTTTTAGCAGTTAGATAAACTGAACTCATTTAATTTTTTTCGATGTGAACATTTTACAATATTTAGAATAGCAATTTTCAATTCGATGTACACTGATCAGCAAATAAAAGTTAATTCAATAGAAAGCATTGATGAACGTCTAAGTGTTTTAAGGATTACTGCACTCTGGGCTTTTAGTGAATCTGCTTTTGGTGGAATTCTACATGCACTCACTATTCCATTAAGAGGATTATTCATAAGCTCTGCTGCCGTACTATTCATTTCATTAATAGCACTTTTCGCTAAGAGTAATAAGGATATTCTTAAATCAACCGTAATTGTAATATTAATTAAAGCAATAGTTAGTCCTCACTCCCCTTTTGCTGCTTATTTTGCAGTTTCTATACAAGGTATATTGGGTTACTTATTATTCTCTACAAAAAAGTTCTACAAATTATCTGCGTTGACTCTGGGATTGACAGTTTTATTTTTATCCGGGATTCAGAAAATTGTTCTTCTCACTATTCTGTTCGGTAATACGCTGTGGGAATCACTTGACATTTTTATCAAGCAAGTATCTGCTGAAATATTTAGAATAAATCATCCTGATATAAACTACGGCTACATTTTTATTGCAGCTTACGTTATGCTTCATTTAGGTGCAGGATTGTTTATTGGACTTTATGCAGGAAGGCTTCCGCAAAGAATAGATTATTACAAAGGAATTGTCCCATCATCCATTTCTTTGATAAATGGCGAAGAAATTCCAAGAAAAGAAAAACGTAAAAAGAAAAGCTGGCTTATACGTCCCACAGGAATTTTTGTAATTGTAATCTCAATCGGAGTTATTATTCTTTCCTATCTATCACCCGAGCTAGAAAAGAATGTCGCAATATCAGTCTTGATAATGATTATTCGATCTCTGGTTATTACTTTTATATGGTTCGCGGTACTCGCACCGATTGTAAAAAAGTATTTTCAGAAATTTATTGCAAAACGAAAATCAGAATACTCAAAGGATTTAGAACAAATAATATCAATGTTTCCTGAGTTCAGGGTGATTGTAAATAATTGTTGGAGGCTTTCTGGTGATAAAAAAGGATATAAACGAATTCGTTATTTTCTTTCAACATCTTTTTACTATTTATTATTGAGCAAGTAGAGCGGAGTGTCATTCCTGCGAAAGCAGGAATCCAAAAAGCGAATCATAGATTCCGGTTCTTCTCCCGATAAATCGGGATCGACCGGAATGACAAAAAAGAGTGTGTCACACTGAGTAAACCTACCCCGAACTTGATTTGGGGTTGAAGTGTGAGAACTGATGTGACTTGTCATTCCGTGCTTGACACGGAATCCACAATATGAACAAAGAAATGGATTCCCACTTTCGTGGGAATGACAAGAAAGTAATCCCTATTTTTGTAAAAACTTCATCATTTAATAACCAAGGAGAACCCCAATGAAACAGCTACCAAAAAGATTTAAATAATTCCAAAAGGATTTTCCGGAAGTTGCAAAAGCTTACGAAGAGCTTGGAACGGCTGTGCACAAATCCGGACCGTTAAAAGAAAAAACACGTGCATTAATTAAACTTGCAATCTCAACGGGAGCTGGGCTTGAGGGGGCAGTTCATTCGGATACACGGAAAGCAATTGAAGCCGGCTGTAAAAAAGCAGAGATCAAACAAACAGTTATGCTTGCTCTTCCAACTATCGGCTTCCCTGCAACGATGGCTGTAATAAGTTGGGTTGAAGATATAATTGAGAAGAAATAAGAAAAAAAATGAAAATTATTTCTTCAACTCAAACGTCACTGTAACATTTGCTTTAATGGATATCTTACCGAGCGCAATTGTTTCTGAGATTTGGTCAGAATCAGCTGGAATGTTCTGGACAACATTCTGGCTCATCACATTTGATCTACCATAACCCCCAGCCCGACCAACTGTTGTAATACCACCAATTAGAACCACCGTAACCCTCATTTATCTGTAGGGGATCTCCGATAAACTGACCTAATGCACCTGCCATTTTCTCAGCCTTTTCCTTTGCTGCATTCAGTGCTAGTTCTCTTGCCTGCTCACGATACTTTTTAAATTCAGTTGTTTGAAAGTTGATACCGTGAATATAATTTACACCGGATTGAAGTACTGCAGTTACCAAATCTTCAACTTTTTCCGGATCAGATAGAGTTACAACAAAAGTGTTTCTTATGAAGTATCCGATGAAATCTTTTTTCTCATAGCTGTCATCGTATCTCGGCTCAACAGAAAGATGATCTGTTTGAATATCTTTATCCGGAATTCCAGATTCTTGAATTACTTTCATTGCTTTCTGCATGATTTCATTATTCTTCCCTTTGGCAAGCATAATATCTTTATCCCAGGTTTCAATCCCGAAAGTGATTACAATCTGGTCAGGTTGAACTTTAACAACAGCCTCGCCATTGACCATAATTTTAGGTCGATCATCAAATTGCTGTGCCCGGACAGAACAAATCACAACTAATGCAAGCAGAATGGTTAATGTTTTTCTTTTCATTTTATCTCCTTAAATGATTATTTAAATTCAATTATCTTGTTCAATTGATATAACTACATTTCCTTTTTTATGTCCTTTGTCGACATATCCGTGAGCTTCAGCAATTTTCTCCAATGGAAATATTTTGTCAATAATAGGTATAACCTTTCCTGTCTCTACAAGTTCAGTTATGAAGTTCAGATCTTTAGTTCTTTCTGCTGGAGGTCTCAGACCTGTTGCCATAATCATCGATTTTTTATTGCTGAACATCGAAGTCCACAGGACCGAAGGAAATATTCTGAGCGTAATTGCGGCTTCAAGAAATTTTCCGTTTTCTTTAAGTGAGTTTTTGCATTGTGAAAAAGTTGTCTTCCCAACCAAATCAAAAATAATATCGTAGGTTTCCCCCGATTTAGTAAAATCTTCTTTTGTGTAATCAATTACTTTGTTAGCCCCGATAGACTTCACCAATTTTTTATTTGAAGTGCTGCAAACGCCAGTGACATCTGCCTCAAAGTATTTCGCAAGCTGAACCGCAGCCGAGCCAACACTTCCTGAAGCTCCAATGATAAGAACACTATATCCTTTTTGAATTTTTCCTTTTTCGCGAAGGAATGGTAAGGCAGTTAAAAATCCATCACAGCAGGTAATGGCCTCTTCATAACTTTTGTTTGGAGACATTTTAGTAAGTGTCGATTTTCCCTCCATCAAACAAATGTATTCTGAATAAGAACCATAACCAGGAGTTGTCCCAATTACTTTGTCACCTGCTTTAAATGATTTTACATCTTTGCCGACAGCTTCAATTTCTCCCGTAAACTCACTTCCGAGTATTTGGTTCTTTGGTTTTGTGAGTCCAGTAAACAATCTTGAAAATTTTGGTTCTCCCCTTCTGAAGACACAATCCGTAGCTGTTACAGTTGATGCCATAACTTTTATGATCACTTCATTGTCTTTAGGAACAGGTTTTTCTACTTCTTTGAGTAGAAGAACTTCTGGTGGACCGTATTTTGTATAAATGATTACTTTCAAAAGTATGCCACCCTTCTTTTATAGTATGCTACTATG
>JAOTUT010000053.1 GCA_029863735.1 Ignavibacteria bacterium | reverse complement strand
AGTTTTATGTATTTTTTTTGTATAGCCGGTGATGAGTTTCTTCAATTCTTTACTGAAACTTTCGAGAGCCAACTTATCAATTTTTACTCCTTCGTACTCCATATCTTCAAGTACTGGAATGAGAGGGAAGTCAACATCAAAAGCAATTTTTTCTAGTTTTTCTTTTTTTATTTCTTTACTTAGAATTTCATAAAGCTGGAATGTTATATCAGAATCTTCTGCCGCATAGTCGGAAAGCTTTTCAAGTTCAACATCATACATTATTGTAGGATCTTTCTTGTCGCCAATCAAATTGGAAATTGGGATTGGCTGGTAGCTCAAATACTTTTGTGACAAGTTATCCATTCCGTGCTTCTGATCCGGATCAATTATGTAGCTGGCCACCATCGTATCGAAATAAAAGTTTTCAACCTTAATCCCCAAGCCACGCATCACCGAAATATCATATTTTCCGTTCTGACAAACCTTTTTAATTTTTTTATTTTCAAAAAGTGGTCTAAAGGTTTTTTTGAAATCGTCTACTGCCAATCTTTTCTTTCCATCACCAAAGATTTTACTTCCAGGGTCAATGGCTACAAAATATCCGTCGCTGGCTTTAGTTGAAAATGAGGTACCGAGTATATTCAATTCAAATGGATTGAGTGAATCGGTTTCAGTATCAAAAACTATAAGTGAGGTTTTACTAAGTTTTTTTGCAAGTTTTTCCGCTTCTTTTTTTGTTGTGATAAGTTCATACTTTGATTTGGATTTATCGAATGTCTTAGCAGAAAATAACTCCTCATCGGAGATTTCTTTTTGTTCATCACCTTGATTGTAAACTTTGACAAGACGTGTATAGAGGTTTTTGAACTCAAGTTCAATAAATACATCACGAAGCTTATCGAATTGCGGTTTTTCAAACTTGGCCTTTTCAAAATCGAATTGCATTGGAACATCACAATTTATTGTCACCAGGTCTTTTGAAAGAATAGCGTTTTCCTTGCTCTCCTCCAGTTTTTTCTTTACAGCAGGCTTCTCAACTTTATCAATGTTTTTATAAATATTTTCTACCGAGCCAAATTTTTGAATCAGCGGTAAAGCAGTCTTTTCGCCAACCCCTCTTACACCCGGAATATTGTCCGAACTATCACCTACTAATGCGAGGTAATCAATCATCTGCTTAGGATTGAATCCATAGTGTTCAATTACTTTTTTCACATCATAGAAAACAACTTCATCAGAACCTCTGCCTGGTTTTGCCACAATTGTTTTATCAGTTACGAGCTGCATATAATCTTTATCCGGTGTAATTGCATACGAGATCATTCCTTTCTTCTCAGCCAGCTTTACAACAGTTCCAATAATATCATCTGCTTCGTAACCCGGTTTTATGTAAAGAGGAATGTTCATCAACTCAACTATTTCCTTTATTCTTCCTATTTGCGGAATCATATCATCTGGCATCGCTTCTCTTGTAGCTTTGTATGCTTCATATTTTTCGTGGCGGAAAGTTTTTTCTTTCGAGTCTGTTGCAACTGCTATGTAGTCTGGTTTATGATCTTCGAGAACTTTTACAAGCTGGTTCACAAATCCATAAATAGCTGAGGTTGGTTCACCTTGTTTGGTTTTAAGTGGACGGTTAATGAAAGCGAAGTAAGCTCTGTAAGCCATCGCCATCGCATCAACAATTACAAATGTTTTATTCTTCATAAAGAGTGTATTTATTTAAGAGAATTGTCAGATTGAAAATAAGGATAAGATGATTAAGTTTAAATGTATAATTAGCGGAGTTTAGTTCATCAGTTACAATTTCGATGGAGGACTTATGCTTTTCAAATCAACTTCTGAATACCTGTTGTCACTTCTTCTCATTAGCTTTTTGTTCATCGGTTCTGGTTTTTCACAAAATGCATCCTACTTAGATTCTTTGGATGGCAAATTTGCACTCCAATTTCAAATAAGTGATAATTTTCAGCTCTCTAATTTCCAGGGAACAACCTTTTCAGGGAAGTATCACTTTGGTAAAATGGATGCCATAAGAGCAGGTCTATCGATTGATTTTGGTAAATCAGATGGAGATGCTGAAACTAATCAATATGATTCTGTAAATGTTGCTGAAGCCAGTTATAATTCAAACAACTTTTCAATGACTCTAAAAACTCAGTACATAAGGTACTTTGTTGAAACAGATGGTATAGCTTTTTATGGTGGAACCGGACCATTTGTTACATATTCTACTTCTACTAACGAAAGCGAGACTACAGGAACTTCCAATGATAAACATTATAAGGATATGAGCGATAATTTTATCCTGGGTGTTGATTTTATTGCCGGAGTTGAATGGTTTTTCATTAAGAATATGAGTCTGTCTGCTGAATATGGTTTCAACTTCAGCTACAGATCACGCTCGTCTGAACGTAGAATTGATAATGGCTTATATAGTGATTCAAATGAAAAAGTTTATCGATTTTCAGGGAATGATATCAACTTTGGTATAACAGTTTATTTTTAATTTTTTAAAAATAATTATTATAAAAAGTTGAATGACTAACTCAAAATTCCAAGAAACATTTAACTCGCTAAAAGAGATTCTGGTAAAGTACGAGAAGAATCTAAACATCACTTCTGACAAAAAAGATACTTACAATCTTAATGCTGGATTCAGTGAAAAATATAAAAGAGATATTTACTTTGGTGGTGTAGAGATCAGGAAAAATTATGTGAGTTTTCACTTAATGCCTGTGTATGTAAATCCAAAATTGCTGGAAGGAATTTCATCTGAACTTAAAAGAAGAATGCAAGGTAAATCGTGTTTTAATTTTAAAAAAATCGATGAGAAACAGGTCAAAGAATTAGCTAAACTAATTAAAAGAGGATATGAGTATTACAAGAAGGCAGGATTACTTTGATTATGTAATCGATAAATAAATTAAGCTCAAATACTCAATCTCATTCACATCTAACAAGATTCTTCCAAATAAATAATTCTTACCCAATTAATTCTTAACCAAAGGGTTGAATAATTCAATAATTAGTCTTATTATAAAACTAGTTTTGAACAACTTAAGGAGGCAGTTATGCCGACGACAACTGATTCCAAAAAGAAAAATATTCCTGTAAAAGAGCCTCCCTCTGAATTCCCCAAAATGAAATGGGTTAGCACCAGGTTACTGGATGACGTTTTTACTGATGAAGTAAGCTTATTCAAACCTCACTTCGAAGTTAATTATGATGCATATTTAAAGAGACTATGGGAATCAAATTCCGAGATTTACGAAATATTAAAGAACTCAAATGATTTGGAAGCAGCCCGAGATTCAATGTATAACTATCTGGAGAGAGCGGAAAGAAAAGTTTTTGCAGTCGATAATGATTTGCACATTCTGGAAAAATCAACAGTTAGAGAGAGCATTCGTGTATTTAGAAGTGTTATCGGACCTATCAATGAATTCCGTACGGAATTTTCAGCTCTTGACAGTCTCTGGAAGCTTGCTCAGAACAAGCGAGATGAATTAAAAGACAAAATTTCTGTCGGTTTTATTCTGGAATTTATAAACTTATTCAGGGGTGTAACTGGTAAATCAAATATTTATTTAGAAAATGCACAGGTTAAAAAAGGAATTCCTGATTTTTTAAAGATGACAGGAAGAGAAGCAGCAATTGCACGAATGGAAATTCTGGATGAGCTGGGTTCAAGCGTTCAGAAATATTTCAAAAAATATCCCTCCGGTTTGGAAGATGAAGTAGTCGGTTGGCGAAAAGAAAACAAAAACAAAATATTAAAATATTTTAAAGGCGATGAAAACGATTGGAATGATTATCAATGGCACTTAAGGAATGTTATTAAGGATGTAAAACCTCTCATAGATTTAATTGAGCTTACAACTGAACAAAAAGAAGCGATAGATGACGCAGTTAAAAATAAAATAGCATTCGGTATAACTCCATATTATCTAAGCTTGATGGATAGAAAATTATCAATAGGATATGATCACGCAATCAGAGCGCAGGTAATTCCCCCAAAAGAATATGTAGACAAAATGATTGAGCATAAAGGAGACCGCGATGTATCATTTGATTTTATGGGAGAACATGATACTTCACCTGTTGAATTAATTACCCGACGTTACCCTATCATTTCTATTTTAAAGCCATTCAACACTTGTGCACAAATTTGCGTTTACTGCCAGCGTAACTGGGAGATTCAAAGAGTTCTTGAACCAAAAGCACTTGCAACAAGCAGGAGAATGGAGGAGGCACTTTCCTGGTTCGATGAACACAAAAGTATAGGAGATATTTTAATTACAGGCGGCGATCCGTTAATTATGAAAGATTACCAGCTGGAACGAATTCTCGAAACTCTTTCTGCTAAAAAACAGGTATACCGAATAAGAATTGGAAGCAGAACTCCGGTAGTTCTTCCAATGAGAATAACAGATAATCTGATCAAAATAATTTCAAAATATCATCGGCCCCCAAAATTAGAAATAGCAATTGTAACCCATTTCGAGCATTCGTATGAAATTACACCCGAAGCTATGAACGCAGTACAAAATTTCAGGAAGATTGGTGTGGGAGTTTACAATCAACAGGTGTTCACAATCGAAAATTCAAGACGGTTTGAAACCGCTAAACTTAGAAGGGATTTAAAATCAATTGGTGTTGATCCATATTATACATTTAATATGAAGGGGAAAGAAGAAACAAAAAGATATATGGTTCCAATCGCCAGAATATTGCAGGAAAGGAAAGAAGAGGCAAGATTGCTTCCTGGTCTCGACAGAACTGATGAACCGGTCTTCAACGTACCAAAACTAGGTAAGAATCAACTGCAAGCCGGACAGGATCATAGGCTAGTGATGATTCTACCTGATGGTTCCCGTGTTTACGAGTTTCATCCCTGGGAGAAAAATATTTCGGCTATTCCTCCTTATAATTACGTTGATGTACCGATATATGATTACCTGGAAGAGTTAGCAACCAGAGGAGAAAATATTCGCGATTACAGAACAATCTGGTTTTATTATTAGCCTCTTCAATTTTTTAAGGAGTTACCTCAACACTCTAAAAAGTACATTCAGTTTAATAAAAATTGTTGGATGTTTTAGAGATAACTAATTATTACATTTTATCCACGTGGTTTTATCGCTATCTTTACTCTTTCAATTTTTAAGAAATTTTAAAATCAAATTATGATATCTGCAAAAGAAACCACTTCAAAAATGCCTTCCTGGGAAAGTCTTGTTAAAAAATATCAAACCGCACCCAACCGGAAAAGCATCTGGCAGTTGTGTAATTCATTTATACCATTCTTAATTCTCTGGTATCTAATGTTCCTTAGTATTGATATAAGTTACTGGATTACTCTTCTACTAGCATTACCAGCAGCAGGCTTTGTGGTCAGAATTTTTATTATTCAACACGATTGTGGACATGGTTCTTTCTTCAAATCGAAAAAAGCAAATGATTTTTGGGGAATGGCAGGAAGCATTATTTCCTTTACACCCTATCACTATTGGCGAAAGAATCATGCAATTCATCATGCCAGTGCTGGTAAACTTGACCAGAGGGGAATAGGAGATATCTACACAATGACTGTGGAAGAATATTTAAAGCAATCGCGATGGGGGAGATTGAAATATCGCCTTTACCGCAACCCTTTTATTTTATTTGTAATTATTCCTGTTATTTTATTTGTAGTACTTTACAGATTACCAATTTCTGATTCCAAAGATTTTAAAAAGTTTCAGCCTAGTGTTTACATTACAAGCATAGTAATAGCATTAATAGTTGCGGGATTGATATGGCTAATTGGATGGCAGAACTATTTGATGATACAACTTCCTATAACTTTTATTGCCTCAACGACAGGAACGTGGTTGTTTTATGTGCAGCACCAGTTTGAAGATACATACTGGAGCGAATCCAAGGGCTGGGATTATACTTCAGCGGCAATGCGTGGAAGTTCTTATTACAAACTGCCGAAAGTTTTACAATGGTTTACAGGTAATATTGGTTTTCATCATATCCACCATCTCAGTCCTAAAATCCCAAACTACTTACTTGAAAAATGTTATAAGGAAAATCCAGTTTTACAAGAAGCTCCTGTCCTAACTCTGCGGTCAAGCTTTAAAAGTATGTTCCTAAGACTTTGGGACGAAAATCAAAAAAAGCTGATAAGCTTTCGTCATTTCAAACATCGCATCTTACATTCAACCAATAACTTATCAAGCAAATAATTTAAACTAGATTTTTAAGAATTTTCGGTTGGTTATAAAGTCTTCAATTTGATAGGCAGAACAACATCTAAGAAATTTTCTTAAGTTAAGGTGCGAGTCAAATAAAATTTAGTTTATAATGAATCCAATCTGGGAAACTACTACGAAAATCAGAGCTTTTGATGTTGATGCTAACGATAGGTTAAAAGTCAATACAATTCTTGATTACTTCCAGGATGCAGCATCCAACGATGCAGAAAGATTAGATTTTGGTTACTCTAATTTTGTACCCAGAGGATTAACCTGGGTATTATCTTGGGCAAAGTTTGAATTTATCAAATACCCAAAATTTATAGACGAAGTTAAAATCCAAACGTGGGGAAAGAAACAGCATAAGCTCTATTCAATTAGAGATTATTTGATGTTTGATTCAAAGGATGAAATCATATGTCGCGGAACATCAGCCTGGTTACTGCTTGATTCAAAAAGTCTTCGACCAAAAATTTTACCTCAACTTTTTCCAGAAATCAAAATGCATGATTCGATAGACGCGTTAATTGATCTTCCTCAGAAAATTACACACACATTGCAACAAGATTCTATTTACTCTACACAGGTTCGATACTCAGATATTGATTTGAACCAGCATGCCAATAACGCTTCATACATAAAATTCATGCTTGATTGTTTTGATAAGGAATTTCACAAAGAGCATACAATTAAATCACTAGTTGTATCGTTTAGCGCTGAATCAAAATTCGGCGATGAGATTCAATTGTACAAAGGAACAGAAAAAGATAATCCATTGACTCATTATATCGAAGCAAAGAATCAAACTAGCAGCAAGATGGTATTTCAAGCAATAGTTGAATGGAATTAACTATGGAATTTGGATGGCTATCTGTAATTCCACCGTTGTTCGCAATTCTTTTGGCAATCAAAACACGTCAGGTATTCCTTTCTCTTTTTCTTGGTATTGTAGTCGGATGGATTATTATCTCCGGCGGAAATGTTCTCAAAGGTTTTGAGCTTTCCATTCAATCAATAGTTGATGTTTTTAAAGACGCGGGAAACACACGGGTTATAATTTTCTGTGCATTAGTGGGATCCTTAATTTCATTAACTCAAGCGAACGGGGGAGTGCAGGGCTTTGTTGATTTAATTCAGAAAAAAAATATTGTAACTAACAGAAGACAAGCGACAGTTTTTTCTTTCTTTGTTGGATGTATAGTTTTTATTGAATCATCCATTTCCTGTCTGGTAACCGGAACAATTTTTCATCCGATATTTGAGAAATTTAAAATTTCAAGAGAAAAACTTGCTTACATTTGTGATACTACATCTTCTCCAATTTGTATTCTCATTCCGTTAAATGCGTGGGGTGCTTACGTAGTTTCACTTCTTGATAAAGAATCAGCATTTGTAGGGATGAATGATCCTGTTTCAGTTTTCCTTAATACAATTCCACTAAATTTTTATGCAATACTTTCGGTTTTATTTGCAAGCTTTATTGCTTTTACTTACAAAGATTTTGGTGCAATGAAAAAAGCAGAATCCAGATCTTTAGAAACAGGGAAGACAGTTGCAGATGGTGCAGTGCCGATGATATCAGAAAATATAGCATCATTAAAACCGAAAAAGGGAATTAAGCATAAATCATTAAATATGGTTATCCCTATTGCAGTAATGATAATTATGATGCCTGTTAGTTTACTGATTACAGGAAACGGAAGTATTACTTCAGGGTCAGGTTCAACATCAGTTCTTTGGTCAGTCTTAACAGCTATAGTAGTTGCTGGATTAATTTCTCTTATCCAAAGAATCCTAACTCTGAAAGAAGTAATGGACTACACCCTTAAGGGTATTTCTGGTTTAGTTCCGCTTACAATACTTATGGTCTTAGCTTTTTCTATTGGCGATACCTGCAGAACTCTTGGTACCGGTGTGTATGTTGCATCTTTATCAAGGGATTTTCTCAATCCATCTGTAATTGCGCCAATATTATTTATCACATCTTCATTCATATCATTCTCTACCGGTACAAGCTGGGGAACTTTTGCAATAATGATTCCCATTGCTGTACCTACTGCCATTTACTCTGATGCTTCACTTTCACTCTCTATAGCGGCTGTTTTAAGCGGTAGTGTTTTTGGAG
>JAOTUT010000052.1 GCA_029863735.1 Ignavibacteria bacterium | reverse complement strand
GTGGATTTTACATATTCAAACACGAGTATATATTCTTGTTCAAGAAATAAGATTTATAATTATATGAAGGAAAACATATTAATTTTTCTTGCTTTAGTAACAATTCTTTACGGCTGCTCAACAAAAGAAGCGGAAGGGTCTAACGTGAATCGGTTGCATGACATCTGGGCACTGGAATCAATTGAAGGTAAAAAAATTATAATTGATGAAACCGTAAAAAACCTTCCAATGCTAGAGATTTATGTAAAAGATGAAAGGGTGCACGGCAATACAAGTTGTAATACAATTGACGGCAAAGTTGAAATTGATAAAAGCAATATTGCTTTTTACAACATTATAACTACCGAGATGGCCTGCCCCGGTGATATCGAGCAAAGATTTCTTTCTGCTCTCAGTAAAGTAAACAATTATAAAATTGAAAAGATGAAACTGTATTTTTATGAAGATGACCAGGAAATAATGATATTTCAAAAAATTGATTGATGCTTGTCTTAAATGGATATTAATTTAGTTCAAATTGAAAAAGAATTAAAAAAAAGATTAGCCTTCCCTTATAAATGGGGAAGAAAACAAAATGATGACTTTGATAGACTAACAAATTTTGTTTACCGGATTCAAACCTTTAATGAAGTATTAAAAGAAACAGAAGAAACATTCAGAAGAGATAAAGAACATCAGAACATTGCAAACTATGCATTGAACCGGTGGTACAACTTCTGGTCGGCGCAGGCAGTTGAGAAAATTTTTTGTTCGCTTCCGAATGTTAAGCCCGCACTGGATGAAAAAGACAAGCTGGTTGATTTCACAATTGATGGAGTAACATTTGATCATAAAACTTCTATCTTCCCTAAAAATTTTCCTTATCCAATTAATGAAGCAATTAAAAAAACGGATGAATTAATAAAATGGCTTTATAAAAATCAATCGCAGCAGCAGAGAAAACATTTGAAAAACAGGTTATTTATTGTTCTGTATTCCGCAGATGGAGAACACTGGAAACTGAAAGCAGAAATTGCCTGGCTGAAAGAACGGATTGAAAAGTATATGAAAGGTTTCAACACCAACTATCTTTTAAAATTCCAACTCGAGAAAAACCAAGAAACACTTTCGGATGTAATATGGGCAGTTAATAACTAATCCGTATTTCTGAACACAAGTGACTGTTTATAACGTCAAGCATTTAATACGTATAAAAACTTGACTCGCCTCAATTGATTTGCTAACTTGACCTGCACCCTTGAGATAACTACTCATCTGCTTAATTATTTATCAAACGTAAATTTCTTAAGAATCGTATTATGTTTTTACTACCTCCTAAGTAAATCAAATTTTTATTATTGGTTTTGTTCTGATTGTATAGAGAATATAGTTAGACATTTATTGTTCATTTGAGAAAATATTTTAATCAACTAATTATTTACTAACAATTTATGGAGATGAAGAAAATGAAAAAATTTCTTCTATTTTTTACAGTGACAAGCTGTACTGCATTAGCGCAGATAACCATAACCAGTGGTGATGTAGCTAATATGTTTGCAGTAGGGAACAGTGCAACTATCCACGAAGATACTTTACAATCAAGTGTTGATATTGGCTCACCAGGTGGGGGCAATAACTGGGATTTCACAACTCTGCAATCTAATTTAATGGTTAGCTTAGAAAGTGTTGATCCGGCTTCAACACCATATATTGGTGATTTTCCAGGTGCTAATATTTGCACTTACAGTTTAAGTAATATTGGAGGCGATCAATCAGAAATCTGGTCATATTCTACAATAAATGGAGCATTTGATGTTTTAGGTAATGCAGTTACATCTAGTATAGTACCAGGTTTTGTAACTGAGATAAGAAATGATCCCTACAGGCGACAGTTTGAACATCCAATGACCATTAATTCGCAATGGTCACATCCATATATACAAACATTATATATTAATGGTACCCCGTTAATTTCATCAAGTGTTTCATTAAGTGCACTCGTAGATGCATATGGTACTATGACTATACCAGGTGGAGCAAGTTATGGGGCTTTAAGGATTAGGGATGAAATAACTATTAGTGGTTTAACAAGTGTTAGTTACAATTTTGTTGCAATAAATGGTGCACAAGTTAGCGTTTCCGCAGTTGATGCAAATCCACCAAACAGTGGTACGATTAACGTAGATGGGACTAGTTATAATGGAGCACTTACAACCTCTGGTGTTGAACAACTTAGCGGATTACCGACAGATTATACTCTGAGTCAAAATTATCCCAATCCGTTTAACCCTTCTACAAATATTGAGTACAGCATTCCTGAAGCATCGTTTGTTCAGTTAAAAGTTTATGACATTCTTGGAAATGAAGTTGCAACTCTTGTGAATGAAGAACAATCTGTAGGAACTTACAGAGCAGACTTTGCTAGCAATGGATTAGCAAGTGGTTTATACATTGCTAGAATTACCGCTGGTAATTATACCAATTCTATCAAAATGACTTTAATGAAATAATTTCTTCTTTTCAAACTCCCGTTGCAAAGCAGGCGGCGGGAGTATCTTTCTTTCCATAATCCTCATATTCATTTATCTTTCTTTTCAATTAAAAACATTATTTAAATGATCAAATTCCTTCCACTCGGTGGTGCGCGCGAAATAGGTGCAAATTGCTACTACCTGAATATTGATGGCATCGGGATAATTTTAGACTGTGGAATGCACCCGAAAAAAATCGGCTTAGAATCACTTCCTAATTTTGAATTATTAAACGACAAACCAACAGATTATGTACTGATTTCACATGCTCACCAGGATCATTTGAACGCTCTCCCCTTTCTAATAAAAAAGTTTCCACATTTAAAGATTATTACCACTCCCCAAACACGAGCAGTAGCGGAGTTAACGCTTCACAATGCAATTTCAATTTTGAAAAGACAGGTTGATGAAACTGAGTTTGAAATCTATTCACGAGACGAGGTTGATCTTCTGATAAAATCAATCAATTATAAATCATACAATGAAAAATTCACTCTCGACTCTTTGAAAAGCAATGCTGAGATTGAAGCTGAGTTTTTTGATGCCGGACATATTATTGGCTCGACAGGAATTCTTTTAACATTTAATGGAAGAAAAATATTTTTCACGGGAGATATAAACCTATCTTCTCAAACTCTTCTACCCGGCGCTAATTTGCCATCAGAAAAAGTTGACATACTTATTACCGAGACAACCTATGGGACTACAGATTTATCGGGATTTAATAATTGGGGAAAAGAAGTCGAGCGATTTTCATCATCAATTAATAAAGTAATAAATAATGGGGGCTCAGTATTAATTCCTGTTTTTGCTTTGGGAAAACTTCAGGAAATGCTCGCTACTATCTGGCTGCAAATGCAGAGAAATAAAATTACAAGCGTTGATATTTATACTGGCGGGATCGGAAATAAAATAAACAGGGTTTATGATTATAACCGCTACGTCGTTAACCTGAATCAAAAAGAACTTTTGCTTCACGAAATTCCTCGGAAAGGTTTGAATGAACTGAAAGACTTTGATGAACTATTTAAATTTCCATCAATTGTTCTTGCTTCAAGTGGAATGATGATTGAATCTACTTACTCTTATATGCTTGCAAAGCGATGGCTGCATAAAAAAGATTCTGGTATTTTCACTGTTGGATATATGGATCCTTCAACTCCCGGAAGTATCATTGCAAGTGCAAGAAAAGGAGATAAAATCCAAATCACTGAAAGAGGAAGAAAGGTTGAAGTTAAATGTGAGATAAAAAATTTCAGATTCTCTGCTCATTCAAGAAGGGAAGAATTAGTATCGATTGTAACTAAGTTAAAACCCAACACCGTTGTTCTTGTTCACGGGGATAAGGAAGCCATTGATTGGATGGGAGCAACAATACTTAAGCAATTTCCGGGAAAAAAAGTTTACGCAGCAGAGAATTACAAAGAGATATTATTTGATTAATACCCCTAATTATTGATATATTGAAATAAGCAATTTTTTATTTTTTTCAAAGAAGGGGTATTCTTGAAACCTCTTACAATTAAAGCTCACTTATCTTGTTTTCTGAAGTCAGTCGACCCAAGACTTCGATCGATTAGAAAAACTATAACCAATCAATTAAATCTATTATTCATTGAATTATAACTAAAATCACTGGAGTAAAAAATGTCAGCATTAAAAGAAAAACTAGGGAAAAAAATCGAGGAGTGGCGACCTCGTACAACAAAGCTGTTAAAAGATCACGGCGATGTAAAAGTTGGTGAAGTAACAATTTCACAGGTCATTGGCGGTGCCAGAGGAGTTAAAAGTTTAACAACAGACATATCTTATCTGGACCCGTTTGAAGGAATTCGCTTCAGGGGATTTACAATTCCTGAAGTAATGGAAAAACTTCCAAAAGTTCCTGGTAGTGAAATGCCTTATGTCGAGGGATTTTTCTATCTGCTTCTAACCGGAGAAGTACCGACAGAAAAAGATGCAAAGGAAGTTGCCGAGGAATTTAATAAAAGAGCAAAAGTGCCGGATTATGTATTTAATGTTTTAAAGCAGCTTCCACCAGATTCCCACCCGATGGCAATGTTTTCTGCTGCTATAGTTGCAATGCAGCGCGAATCAGTATTTGTAAAAGAGTACAATGCCGGTTTAAACAAAATGGAATACTGGGCAGCAACTTATGAAGATGGAATGAATCTCCTGGCAAAACTTCCAACCATTGCTGCATTTATTTACAGACTGAAGTACAAAAATGGGGATATAATTAAAGCTGACCCCAAGCTGGATTTGGGCGGTAACTTTGCTCATATGATGGGGATAAAGAAACCTTATGACGAGGTATCAAGAATGTACTTCATTCTCCATAGCGATCACGAAAGTGGAAATGTAAGTGCACACACCGGGCATCTGGTTGCAAGTGCATTATCAGATGTTTATTATGCAACATCTGCAATGATAAACGGTTTGGCAGGACCACTCCACGGACTAGCAAACGAACAAGTTCTAAGATGGACACAAGATGTTTATAAAAAGATGGGCGGTAAAGTTCCTACTGAAGAGGAAATGAAAAAATTTGTTTGGGATACTCTAAGTGGTGGACAGGTAATTCCAGGATTTGGGCATGCAGTGTTAAGAAAGACCGATCCGCGCTACATGGCACAAAGAGAATTTTGCCTAAAATATTTACCTGATGATCCTTTATTTAAATATGTTGATTTGATTTTTAAGGTTACTCCACCCATTTTGCTGGAACAGGGCAAAGCTAAGAATCCATGGCCAAATGTTGATGCTCAGTCAGGTGTAATACAATGGTATTATGGATTAACCCAGTATGAATTTTATACTGTGCTATTTGGTGTTGGCAGGGCTCTTGGTGTAATAGCTAACATTATCTGGGACCGTGCTCTAGGCTACCCGATAGAAAGACCAAAATCAATTACCACAGCAATGATGGAAGAGATTGCTGGAATAAAGAAATAGAGACACAATCTAAATGTAGAACAGATTAATAATCTGTTCTACAAGTTTCAATAAAATATGCCATCCTTATCGGGATGGCATTTTTGTTTTAGTAACGAGCTGTGTAGTTACACGTTCTTTATTTTACAAGCATCATTTTAATTGTCTTACGATAAGATCCTGAATCAAGCCGTGCAAAATATACCCCACTTGAATACCTGCTTCCATCAAACTGAACATTATAATTTCCAACATCCTGGTATTCATTTACAAGAGTTGTGACAATTTCACCAGCCGTTGAAAACACTTCAAGTTTTACTGCCTGAGGAATTCTAAGAAAATAACTAATTGTAGTCGATGGATTAAACGGATTGGGGTAATTCTGTTCAAGCTGAAAAGCTGTTGGCCCATTCAAGTTACCGGCATTTTCTGAAATAAGCGGTAAAGTTTCAAAATCTTTTTGAAGCACATCGGACATTCTATTTAACGGCATTCCTAATTGCTGTGTTAAAAGAGTTGCATAAAGCTGCCTGAAATCATATTTGTATTTTATATCTCCATTGTTATCAAGATCAGAAAGATCCGGATTAGCACCATAAACACCTCCATAAACATTTCTTCCGATAACAAACAGCGGTGCTGCAGTTCCGTGATCGGTTCCTGCACTTCCATTTTGGATTACACGTCTTCCAAATTCGGAGAAAGTCATAAGCACAACTTTATCAGCGATACCCAGAAGTTTTAAATCAGTCTGGAAAGCTTCGATTGCCTGTGCAACACCTGTTAATAAATTTGCATGATTGTTAGCCTGGTTTGCATGAGTATCAAAACCACCCATTGATGTAAGATAAACCGGTGTTTCAAGTCCGCCCGCAATTAATTCTGCAACGATTGCAAGCTGTCTTCCCAAACGTGTGTTGGGGTAAGTTGCTATGTTTTCTACCAGATCAGCTTTTTCTTTAATAACTTCTGCGTATCGAATTGAAAGTGCTGCAACTTCTTTAATATATTTTAATTGATTGCCTGCAATTGTATTCGGAGGAGGATCGTTATCAGCTGTGCTTCCATTTATCAATTGATAAAATTGATTGGGGCTTTCAAATGAAATTCCCATTGTACCCTGGCAGGTGCATTCAAGTAATGATGATTGCGTTGATCCAATCTGTATTGCTAATGGATGTTCTGGATTAATAGGATTGTGGTCAGGCAATACTTTAGCAAGATATCTTCCTACCCAGCCATCATCAATAACAACATTTGAATCTGAAGCACTCAGCCAAATATCTGTTGACCTGAAATGTGATCTGTTAGGACTTGCATAACCAACATTTTGTACAACCGCTAACATTCCATCATCATACAGACTTTTTAACGGCTGCAACGCTGGGTGCATTCCTGTAAGATAATTTAGATTGAGTGCATCTTCTTTTTTAATCCCAAGTGAGGGACGTGCATTATAATATAAGCTATCTTCTATCGGTATAATTGTATTCAATCCGTCATTGCCTCCGCTTAACTGAAGAAGCACAACAACTTTTCCATTCACTGCCTGAATATTCAGGAAGGATCTTGAAAATGCCCTTAATGGAATATTTCCTAACGCCATTGAAACTGAGCCGGCTCCGGCAAGCATTCCTAAATTTCGTAAAAATGATCTTCTGTCCATAATTATCTTCCTGATTATGAAAGTTGATATTCTGATAATCTCATTAACGCTTTGAAGAACAGCTTTAGCCTGTCTTCTGCCAGCGGATCGCTTGTGGACCAGTCATAAACTTCAGCACCATCAAGCAAAGTATTTAGTAAGTATTCTCTACGGTTTTCACTTAAAGGAAATTGAAGGAATATTTTTGAAATGTCATCGATAAGCTGGATAGCATCTTCTGAACTGGGAAAAGTTCTTGCATACTCAACAAGTTCTACTTGAAATGTTAAGTCGCCGCCGTTGGGCTTTCTACCATTAACCACCGCATCTGTAAAAACATTTCTTGCAGGTAGCGTTGTTGTGTTAATCCAAACTTTATCGCCATCCCAGCCGCTGACATTCGGTGGGGCGAATAATTCCTGTTTTAATTGTGCGGCAACTTGCCTCATATACACATAATCAGGAGATTCAACATTAAATTGACGCATCGTTCCAATAATCAATTCAACAGGATTTTTTATTTTAGCGCCTCTAACTTCATCAGTATGGAACATTACGGATTTTAATAAAGTTGAAAGCACAGGTTTAATTTCATAATTATTATCACGAAGAATCTGCGCCATAGTTTCCACACTCGGTTCGTCAACAGCAACGTGCATAAACTCACGATATAATTCTCTGCAGAAGAAAGTAGCTGCAGTTTGCTGGGTAAAGATTATATCAACAACCTCATCGTGATTAAAGTTACCCGTTTGACCTAAAAATGTTTTTGTTCCCTCATCAAACCGGCTTTCGGTAAAATAAGAAGTTATTCCATCAACTCTCCATCCAGTTAAAGCTCTTGCACCTTCCTGAATATCTTCTTCAGTGTAGTTGCCAATTCCAAGTGTGAAAAGTTCAAGAAGCTCTCGTGCGTAGTTCTCATTCGGTGAACCCTTTCTATTTTGCCTACCATCGAGATAAATAAGCATTGCTGGGTCAATCGTAACAGCTTTTGTTAAATCGATGATATTGCCCATTGCAAAATCACGAAATAATTTATTTTGCCAGTACATTCTTTGTGCCAGCCCAACTTTTGAAACTTCGCTTACATAGTGGTTATGCCAGAATAAGACCATTCTTTCTCGAAGAGAGTAACCCTGTGATAGCATAAGATTATACCACCAATACATTAGCTCTCTTACTCGTTCGGTATTGTTTTGATTAGTTGGGTCATTTACCCAGTAACCGGGTTGAGCAGGTTCGGGTTGATCTGCAAGCAAATAATGATCAACAAAATTATCCAGTGTATGGGAAAGTGCAAACTCAAC
>JAOTUT010000167.1 GCA_029863735.1 Ignavibacteria bacterium | reverse complement strand
GTACCAAATGAAAACCTGATTATTGCTCACGACACTGTAAGCAATATATTAAAGTTAAAAGCGAAGGATGGATTTACAGGATTAGATATATTAAAATTTACTTTTGAAAATCAGCAGTATCAGATCCCATTTAAACTTCATCCCAAGAAAAAATATCTTTTCACGTATAAACCAAAAGGGAAGCCGAAACAAGTAAATCTTTTCGGGCAGTTTAATAGCTGGGATAGAGCAAGTCTTCCGATGGATGATTCAGATGGTAATGACATTTATGAAATAAGCGTGCCCCTTGATCCGGGAAGGTATGAATACAAATTTTTTGTAGATGGAAAAGAACTAATTGATCCGCAGAACCCAGTTAAAGTGCCAAATGGTCTCGGTGATTACAACTCTATTTTAATTATTGAACCCGAACAATCAGATAAGATGTATCTCCATTGCCTGAACTACACTGCTGAAGATCAAACAAAAAGATTTAATTATTATTTTGAAGGCTACTACTCACCTTTAACAAAAGAAGCAAATGTAGTTGCATTATTAGATAACCAGTTAATTAATCCCAGCCTCATAAAAGTGGATGGACATAACATATCTATTCTTTTCCCTCAAGACCTTATTGATGGGGAAAGACTATTGCGGGTTGCTGTGCGAGCAGAAGGAAAATTTTCAAACATTCAATCAACATGGATTATTGATGGGAAAGCAGTCGCGAACGACTCGCACAAAAGCTGGTACGATGCTATTATCTATTCATTGATGATTGATAGATTTAACAATGGTGATCCATCAAACGATAATCCTATAAAACACGATTCATTGTTCAAACCTGCAAATTACAACGGTGGTGACCTTCAGGGTATCATCAACAAAATAAGTGAAGGATATTTTAATCTGCTTGGAATAAATACATTCTGGATTTCGCCAATTGTAGATAACACGAATAAAGCTTACAGGGAATATCCGCCACCGTACAGATATTATACAGGTTATCACGGCTATTGGCCGGTTTCTCTACAAGGAGTTGAAGAACATTTTGGAGACATGAATTTAGCAAAAGAATTTGTAAGCAAGTCACACCAGACTGATATTAAAGTTTTACTCGACTTTGTGGCGAATCACGTTCACGAAGAGAATCCATTATGGCAAGAGCATCGTGACTGGTTTGGTGTTCTTGAATTGCCTGATGGAAGAAAAAATCTACGTCTATGGGATGAGTACCGTTTAACAACCTGGTTCGAGCCATATATGCCTTCATTTGATTATGTCGGTTCGAAAGAAGCACTGGAAACAATGACAGATAATGCGGTTTGGTGGCTTCAAAAAACTGATGCTGACGGTTTCAGACACGATGCTGTAAAGCATGTTCCTCACGAATTCTGGCGTTTGCTTACAAAAAAGATAAAAGAAAATATCGAACAATCTGATCAATCAAAAGTTTACCAGATTGGAGAGACATTTGGTGGTTATAATCTTATAAGTTCTTACGTTAATAATGGACAGCTTAACGCACAATTTAATTTTAATCTTTATGATACGGCAATTCCTGTTTTTCTTCAGACAGAAAATTCTTTTGAACTTCTGGATTTACAGATGCAAAAAACTTTTCAGGTTTATGGCGTAAACCATTTGATGGGGAATCTCGTAAGTAGTCATGATAAAATTCGTTATATGGCATATGCAGATGGAGATCTTGAAATAAACGATGGTAGGGCAAGTGAAATTGCATGGGCAAACCTGCCGAAGGTTGACAATCCATCCAGCTATGATAAATTGAAACTCCAACTTGCGTACATCCTTACAATTCCCGGTGTGCCTATTATCTATTACGGAGATGAAATCGGAATGACAGGTGCTTCCGACCCGGACAACAGGAGAATGATGAGATTTGATAACAATCTGAACGAGTTTGAAAAGCAAACATTTAAAGATGTAAGCAAACTAATCCATATCAGAAATGATCATCCTTCATTGAGATATGGTGATTTTTTAACTCTTCAGGCAGATAAAAATATTTATGCTTATGTAAGATCAGATATGAATGAAAGAATCCTGGTAATTCTGAATAAGAGTGAAAAAGAAAAGATGATAAAATTAAATGTTCCGGCAATTTACAACCTAAACACAGCAATCGATTTGATCACTGATGAAAGTTTTCGAATCAATGATAATGAAATTAAACTTACCGTAAAGAGTATCGGTTCCAGAATTTTAAAACTGAAATAATGAAAAAGTTTATTACTTTATTAAGAGGAATTAATGTCAGTGGACAGAAGAAAATAAAAATGTCTGAGCTACAGTTTTTGTTCAAAGAGATGGGCTTCCGAGAGGTGGAGACTTATATACAAAGCGGGAATGTAATGTTCTCTTCCAAAGAAAAAACCATTGAAAAAATTGAAGCTAAAATTTCATCCGGCATAAGAAATAAATTTGGTTTTGATGTTCAGGTTATTGTCATCACTCCTGAAGAAATTGAATACATACTTAAAAACAATCCCTTTGTCAAAAAGAAAAAAGACACTAAAAAATTGTACCTAACTATCCTTGCAAAAACTCCACTTGATGCAAACATTAAAAAAATGCACGCAGTTGATTATTCACCTGAAGAATACTTTATTGATGGAAAGAATGTTTACTTATTTGTACCGAATGGATACGGCAAAGCTAAATTAAATAATAATATTTTTGAGAATAAGCTTAAGGTCTTCGGTACAACAAGAAATTGGAAGACGATAAGAAAGCTTTCAGAGTTAGCAAAGTCGCATTAAATCATTCTTCATTTTATTAACTTTACATATCAAACAAAAAAATAGTTGGGAACCAATGGCAAAAATTTCAATAACATTTAGCATAATACTCATAATCCTGGGACTATATAGTTACTTCGGCATCAGTAGTGAAAGTATCACAGCGCTCATTCCAACATTTCTAGGAATACCAGTTCTGATCTTAGGCCTCCTAGCTCTAAACGAAAAATATTTAAAACATGCTATGCACGGAGCTGCTGTTCTAATGCTGCTGGGGTTTGGCGGAACAGTTGGAGGATTAATTAATTTTTTCCGAATGCTTGGTGGAGAAGTTTTTGAAAGATCATCTGCCATTACAATTCAGGCAATAATGGCTTTGATCTGTTTGATATTTTTAATATTCGCAATTAAATCATTCATTGATGCAAGAAGGAAAAGAAGTGAATAGAATAATCGCATTATTATTTTTTATTTTACTTATAGTATCGTGCGGCGGAAAGAAAAATCAGAAACATCTAAGCGATCTGGAATTAAAAATTAATAGTGTTGCAGAAGGATATGTCAAGCTTGTACTTGAAGTAGGGAAGTATGATCAAATTTACGTAGACGCGTACTATGGACCAAAAGAATGGAAGCCGAAAGAAGAGAATCTTCAATTCGATTCAACAGCTTACAACAAATTAGTATCCATAGCAGATTCTTTATTAAATGAACTTGAACTATTAAGTGAATATAACGCAACTGAACTTGAGACCCTAAGGTACCGTTATCTTTACAAGCAGTTATTTGCAGTAAAAGCAAGAATAATAATTTTGAATGGTTCTGTTCTTCCCTTTAGACTTGAATCAAGAGCTTTATATGATGTTATGCCTACTATAGAAATAGAAGATAGTCTTAAAAAAATAATTAATGAACTCGATAAAATTCTTCCGGGAACCGGTAACATTACTGATAGAATAATTGCATTAAAGAAAAATTTTGAGATACCTAAAAACAAAATAGTGGTAGTTTTCGATGCGGCTGTAAAAGAATGCCGAAGGAGAACTGCCAAGTATATTAATCTTCCCGCGGGTGAAAATTTTAAAGCAGAATATGTTGTAAACAAACCTTGGGGCGCATACAACTGGTATAAAGGAAATCTTTTCAGCGTGATACAAATAACGACCGATTTCCCTATTTACATTGATGGCGCTGTCGGTCTCGCTGCTCACGAAGGTTATCCCGGGCATCACGTTTATAATATTCTTCTCGAACAAGATCTTGTAAAGGACAAAGGCTGGATAGAATATACAGTTTACCCTCTTTATTCACCTCAATCACTAATTGCGGAAGGCACAGCAGTTGTTGGCGAAGAACTGATTTTTCCCGGAGACGAGAGGATGATTTTCGAAAAAGAAGTTTTGTTTCCTCTCGCCGGGCTAAACACAAAAAATGCTGATCTTTACTATCAGGTACTTTCTCTTCAGGAAAAACTTGATGGTGCGGGATTGCTTGCAGCAAAGAATTATCTAAATGGTGATTGGACAAAAGATGAAACCTTAGCCTGGCTGCAAAAGTTTCAAATAAGAACGAAGGAGAGAGCAGAGAAATATCTTTCGTTTATAGAAACCTATAGAAGCTATGTGGTGACTTATAATACAGGGAAAATTATTATCGAAGAATATATGGAGAAGAACGGCGGCACAGAAGATAATCTTGCAAGAAGATGGGAAATTTTTTCCAAGCTCATATCAACGCCTCAAACACCTTCAGGTTTGATGGATTAACTAAGCTCAGCTCTTACTTTTTCTGTAAGTAAAGAAAAAGATTTTTGATCGAGGGAAACTTCGTTAAATATTTTCCGCAGTAAATCTTTATCGGTTCTGATAAAGTCTTCCTCCCTTGGAGTTACAATCAATCCTCCCATATCAACAGCAGCCGGACTGATAAGTATTTTGTCAGGATCATTTTTGTAGAAACACTCCGGTCGATGCTTACTTCGAAGAAAAATAATTACGTCCCATCCAAACTCACTATTAAAACTGCATAGTAAATTCATCATCGGTTCAGGTTCTGTAGAAGAAAGGTTTTTATATTGTTTAAGAATTTTTCTAAAAGTTTTTTCTAAAAGTGTTTGATGAAAAGACTCGATAAAAATTATTCTGCGTAAACCATCATTTATAAAAGTGGTTGTAATGAATT
>JAOTUT010000051.1 GCA_029863735.1 Ignavibacteria bacterium | reverse complement strand
TTCAGCAATAGCAGTCTTTCCCACACCAGGTTCTCCAATAAGAACAGGATTGTTTTTCTTTCTTCTACTAAGGATTTGTGCAACTCTTTCAATTTCTTTATCTCTGCCGACAACCGGGTCAAGTTTATCATCGATGGCAAGCTTTGTTAAATCTCTACCAAAATTATCCAGCACAGGAGTTTTTGTTTTTTCAGATTTTCTATCCGGAGGAATTGCTTTGCCTTGCCCAACATCTCGGCTACCTTTATTACTCAACAATGAGTTAAGTTCTGAACGAGCTGAGTCATAAGTTACATTAAATTGATGAAGTATCTGAGTTGCTATGTTATCTTCATCTCTCAAAAGTGAAAGAAGCAAATGTTCTGTACCGATGACTTCTGCTTTATAAATTTTTGATTCGATTTGAGTTATCTTTAAAACTTTTTCAGCTTGCTTTGTCAGTGGGATATTTCCGATTGTCAACGTTCCACCTGAAGTTCTTACCGTATCTTCAATTGCTTTCTTTAATTTCAACAAATCACAGTCAAGGTTACGTAATATTCTAACTGCGACACCCTGCCCTTCTCTGATTATTCCAAGCAAAAGATGCTCAGTACCGATATAGTCGTGCCCCAGCCGAAGCGCTTCCTCACGGCTTAATCTGATCACATCCTGCAATCTATCTGAGAAATTTCCATCCATTTTATCGTTTTCCTCTCTGATTTATATTATTATAACTACTTTTTCCCTCTAGAAGTTCAACTAATATAAACATAATATTTAAGATAATTTCAACCTGATTATTAAGTCACACGCAATAATATTCCAGAATATAAATAATTGCAATGTATAATCTCCGCCAAATGAACTTAGAGGACAAAATAGATGCCATCAGGATTTAAGCAAATAGTGCAATTAGAGTTCATACAGAGACAATTTTACTTCCGACATTTCAAGATGATTTGATATTACTGCCGATATTTAGACACAAAATCGGATTAAGTAACACATCATCAGATTAGAGTGACAATCAGCCGGAATTGTTATACTCAATCAATCAAGAATATTGTTTTTGAAAGAACTATATTGCCAACATTAAAGAATAAAAATTTGGAGTTAAAATGGAAGCTGTCACAGGTTTATCCTTAGTTATAATTATTGCAATATTTCTCTTCCTGATCTTAGTTCTGTACTTTGTTCCCGTAAGATTGTACATCGCAGCTATATCATCAGGAGTAAAGATCAAAATCTTTCGTGATTTGATTGGAATGAGATTAAGAAGAGTCCCGCCAAGTATAATTGTTGACAGCATGATCAATGCAACAAAAGCTGGATTAACTATGCAGATGGGAATGCTTGAAGCACATTACCTTGCTGGTGGTAATGTTAAAAAAGTTATTGCGGCATTAATTTCAGCGGACAAAGCAAATATACAATTACCATTTGAACGAGCTGCCGCAATTGATCTTGCTGGTAGAGACGTTCTTGAAGCAGTAAAAATGTCTGTCATTCCAAAAGTGATTGAAACACCGCTCGTTGCTGCAGTTGCAAAAGATGGAATTCAATTGAAAGCAATTGCAAGAGTAACCGTAAGAGCAAACATCGACAGGTTAGTTGGCGGTGCTGGTGAAGCAACTGTTCTTGCAAGAGTTGGTGAAGGTATAGTTTCAACTATCGGTTCAAGTAATTCGCATAAAGAGGTGCTTGAAAATCCAGATAAAATTTCTAAGGGTGTTCTGTCCAAAGGATTAGATTCAGGAACTGCTTTCGAAATTCTTTCAATCGATATTGCAGATGTTGATATCGGACAGAACATCGGCGCAATGCTGCAGACTGATCAAGCAGAAGCCGATTTAAAAGTTGCACGAGCAAAAGCTGAAGAAAGAAGAGCAGCTGCAGTTGCGACTGAGCAGGAAAACATTGCTGAAGTTGCAAAACAAAGAGCTCGCGTGGTTGAAGCTGAAGCTGAAGTTCCGAGAGCGATGGCCGACGCATTCAGATCTGGCAGACTGGGAGTAATGGATTATTACCAGCTTAAAAATATTCAGGCTGATACCGATATGAGAGATTCAATTGCAAAACCAGAGGATAAGAAAAAAGGATCTTGATTTTTGTTTTTAGTTTATTGGTTCTTAGTTATAGTTGATTGGTCTACAGTTTTAGTTTGATATTTTTTTAATCATAAACTTATGGCAACAGGATTAGAAAATCTTTGGATATATAAATTAGCTGAGGATTTGGAAGTTGAAGTTCACGAGATAACAAAAACTTTTCCAAAGGATGAAATTTTTAGAAGCGTAGACCAATTGAGACGTTCATCCTCCTCTGTTTCAGATAATATTGCTGAAAGTTATCATAAAACTACAATAAAGGAAAAAACGAGATTCTTAAATATTGCTAAAGGCGAAGCGGAAGAAACAAAATGAGGCCTACTCAAATCGGCAAGAAAAAAATTTCTCTCTGAATCAGTAGCTAAAAGAATTGCAGAAAAATATACGGTAATTTTGAAAGGTACTACCGCTTATATAAAATTTCTGAACCTTAACGACCTTGATAAGAATAACAAGAAAAGTAAACTAAATAACCAAAACAAATAACTGAACAACTAAAACTTTCAACTTAAAACCAAGAACCATTATTCGTATGAGAATTAAACTTAAATAATGAGAAACTAAATGGACAACGTATTTGAAATACTTATCTATGTGATAATTATTATCAGCTTTCTGAGCAGCATCTTCAAAAAGAAGAAGAAGCAGAAACAGCAGCAACAGAAACCACCCATACGACAATCGCAAACCGATGAGTATAATCAGGCTGAAGTTCCATCTCCTCAAACACAACCAAAAGAAGAATATGACGTTTTAAGAGAGCTTGAGGATTTCTTTAAGGTTGGAGATGAACCAACTAAACAACAAATTCCAGTACCTGTTCCACCTGAACAACCGAAGATTTCCGATATGGAAGAACACGTTCGTACGGATAGCTGGCATGCAAGAACAGAATCAGAGCACTATGTAGATGAATGGGAACGCAAAAAGTCAGAAGTAAAAAAAATAATTTCGAGTGTGGATTCAGGTATAGAAAAAAAAGCTGCAATGTTCGAGGCTTCACTGGATAAAAAGGAAACAGCCTATAGCAATATTGCTCTGGCTGTGAAATCGAAAATGAATAATCCATCAACACTAAAAGAATATATTATTTTCTCAGAAATTCTGGGCAAGCCAAAAGCACTTCGCAGATGAATCAAAAAAAATATAAACTGACAAGAGTTGGAAAAACGGGCTTCGAGAAAAAATTAGATGAAGCCCGTTTTGCTATAAATTACCAACAGGAATTAAATCCATCGCAATATGAAGCTGTCTCTGCAGTTAATGGTGCTTACTTAATAATTGCTGGTGCAGGAACTGGTAAAACAAGAACACTTGTGTTTCGGGTTGCTAGATTGATTGAACTTGGTTACGACCCCAGCTCAATTTTACTTTTAACATTTACCCGCAAAGCTGCAAACGAAATGATGAAACGTGCCTCGGTGCTGTTGGATGACAGATGTTCAAAAATTCGTGGAGGCACATTTCACTCTTTTGCTAATGTAACTTTAAGAAAATATTCAAAAGCTGCAGGACTTGATTCGAACTTTACAATTCTTGATCAGGGAGATAGTCAGGATATTATTAATTTAATCCGTTCACAGGAAGGATTGATAAGCAAAGAGAGAAGATTCCCTAAAAAAGAAACTCTGAACAAAATTTTCAGTCTTTCAGCAAACACCGAAAGACCTATCGAACAAATAATTGAAGAAGAGTATCCGCACTTTCTTCTTGAGCTTGATGAGATTTTAAAAGTGCGGAGAATCTTCAGTGAGTATAAAAAACGAAATAGCTTGCTCGATTACGATGACCTTTTAATTTACCTGAGAGATTTTCTTCATAGTGGGAATGCAGCTTCAAAAAATCTTCTTTCAACCATAAACTTTTTAATGGTTGACGAATACCAGGATACGAATAAACTTCAGTCAGATATTGTTAAAGGCCTGGCCCAGCACAACGGAAATGTTATGGTTGTAGGAGATGATGCGCAATCTATATACTCTTTCCGCGGGGCTAACTTCAAAAACATTATGGAATTCCCGAAGCTTTTTCCAGATGCAGAAATAATAAAGATTGAAGAGAACTACCGCAGTGTCCAGACTATCCTGGATTTCGCAAATCATGTTTATGACGGGGCGATTGAGAAATACACAAAAGTCCTTTACACAAAAAGGCAAGGAGGCGAATTGCCTTTTATTGTTGCAGCTGCGAATGAAAATATGCAATCCAAATTTATCGTTGAAAAAATTCTTGAGTTATTGGAGGAAGGTGTAAATCTTAAAGACATTTCTGTTTTATTTCGATCTTCTTTCTTTTCATTTGATCTTGAAATTGAATTAGCTAAAGCAGGAATTCCATTTCAAAAATTTGGTGGAATAAAATTTATTGAAGCAGCACACGTTAAAGATGTTCTTGCATTTTTAAGGATCGCTGCAAATCCAAGAGACATCGTTAGTTGGTATCGGGTATTATTATTGCACGATGGCGTGGGTCCAAAAACTGCACAAAGAATTCTAGACGAACTGGCAACTGCGAGATTAACAATTGAACAGCATCCTGGATCAAAAAAAGAATTTGCTTACGAAAAACTTAAAGAACTTTTTGTAACTCTCTACAAACTTCATACAACGCAAGCTCCTCCAGCTGAGTTGGTTGGAATGGTTTTCGATTATTATTATCCTCTCTTTAAAATAAAGTATGATGATTTTAATAAACGAAGTAAAGACCTCGAAACACTTCACAATATTTCCGAGAATTACCGATCACTTGATTCCTTCCTTGCAGATATGGCAATCGAACCAATAATAGATAGTGTAACAGGCATTGGAGAAACAGATAAAGAGGATGAATTCTTAACGCTTTCCACAATTCACTCAGCAAAAGGATTGGAATGGCATTCTGTATTTGTAATTCACGCTGTTGAAGGTTACTTCCCTTCAGTAAGAGCTGCTGAAAGTCTTGAATCTTTAGAGGAAGAAAGAAGATTAATGTATGTGGCGTCAACACGGGCAAAGCAGAATTTATTTGTCACTTATCCAATGCATATGTATAACCGTATTGATGGAATAACCTTATCTAAACCATCAAGATTCATCTCAGAAATGTCCACAGACAAAGCTCAAGGCTGGCTGGTTGAGGATGAGTTTTAAAAGGAGCCCTAAATTATTTTGCCTTAAAACTCCATTAGTTTAAAATTACTGTATAATAAAAAAAGCTGGTAAGATTATACCAGCTTTTCAATAATTTGAACTAAACTTAAAGATTATTCTAACCAGTTTGTAACATATAGTCTGCTATTACTAAAACCATAATTGAACATTCTCTTTTCTAAATTCATTCCTGTGAGTGCATCGAAGACAGCTTCAGTAGAGTATAAAACTTTTCCATCACTATTACCCACACAATTTCCATCGGTTGGTGCAGGTGTTAGTATTATAATCGTACCTATTACCGTTGCCAGATCTTGAACATGTATCAAATCATCAACAATAATAATTCCTTTGAATGTGCCGGACAAAAGATTTTTCATAATTGCATTTTTTGCACTGTTATGCAATACCAATACCCCAGAGCCTGTAATATCCATATCCTTCCATTGATTATGTGGAAAGTTAGTTGGCAATTCAAGATAAGTAACTCCTGAGAGTGGATTGCCACTTAAACCAGATGGATTAGTTACGTACTGACTTCCATTTATACCACTTTGTGCAATAGATTTAAGAGTGCCTTCAGGAAAACCTGTAGCGGGACCTCCCAAAACCATATCTGGTGAGTCTGGAAATCCACCTGACCAAATCTGGTTTTCTTTTATAACATTTGGATTTGCTGGATTTGAAGGTACATAATCTATCTTCAGGTCTGTGCCACCTAAGTCCGAAGTACCCATTTGTGTAAATGTCCCTGTTGTCCATATTGCATAGGAGCCTGTTTCAGGTATTACAGTTCCTAACGCTGTGTGGTTTCTTCCATCAATTGTCATATTTCCATTACTTAATACAGAACTATTTGCGGTGATGGCACCTCTAAAAGACGGAGGGAAAAAAGGAAATTTATCCGTGTATGCAACAACGCTTTTTGTTACACCGTAAACATTAGCTGTAACCGAAAATTTAATTTGATCCTCTCCCTCAAATGTCTCATCGATAACGAAATAGGTTACATCACCATCAAGAACTTGAATTGTCGTTGGTGATACAACTCTAAAATCATAATCGTCAGCCACTGTGGACATTAACATCAATATCGTGCTGTTTGCAACATTCCTTGCTTTTGTTTGTGCGTAATTATCAACGGAGTTTTCCGTAGCCTGGCTTATATTTTTATTTTGATTAAAACTTATTACACCAAATGTAATCAGACTTCCTAGAATTAGTATTAATAGAAATTTAGACATATTAAAATTCCTTTATAAGTTTTTTGGTATCATTGTTTTTTCCCATTCAGCAGCTTCGTAGTGGTCATCTATTTTATCCTCAGTTTCACATTTTAACTTTATGCGTAATGATCTGATTTGATTCATTCCGGCCTGGGTTGTTAATAAGTTATAATTAATCTGCTGACTAAGTGAATCAAAGTAGGTAACATTAAAATCTACAACCGCGGTTTTTGCACCCGGTTCCACGGCATTGATTTCTCTTATTAATAGGAAATCATTTGGATTAAATGTCCCATTTAATTCTGTTTTATCACCACAATAATAGTGGATAACTTCTGCCGTTCCATTGTCATCTATATCAGCAGAAAATTTAATTTCGTTTGAATCAGCAATTGCAAAGTCAGCCCCAGCAACCCTATAACCTATTTTATAAATATCATGCTCAATTAAATCTGCTGTTGAAGTTACATTCCTCTGCATAATTCCTGAATGAAGATTTTCAGAGGCAGCGGTGCTTATTGTACTATTCAGGTTAAACAGAATTAATAAAATAATTCCGCCTATTATATAAGAACCAATGAAGTCTATCCACATTGACATATTAAATTTCCTTTAATAAGCTATTATTTGATCGAATGTTAGTGTATCCAGAACATTGTAGTTTGTTAATTTTATTTCAATATGTTTTGAAAATGTTGGTACGCTGCTTTTGACACTCGGATTTAAAGTATTTACATAAGAAACTGATACGCTCATATTGAAGTCACCCATTCTATCAAGAGTTACTACTGTATTATAATTTTTATAATCATCCACATCGTCGAAATCCGTATTGTATATTTCTCCTGTTTCGGGCCCTAAAGAATTTGCATTAGTGAGTGAATCAGTATTTGATACAGAAGCTATAACAGTTTTTTCATCGAAAGCTTTCATTTGAATTTCATCAATTACTGATTGTGCCAGTCCGGATGCATTAATTATTGCCTCGTTTGAGTATGAGGCCACCATTCTTTCTGAGTTCGCTCTGTTAACATTTATTATCAAATTACCGAGTAACAAGAACCCACCAATCGATAATAACATCTGTCCTGTATTCATTTAAAAACTCCTGATATTAAAAGGGAAAACATATTTGACATTTTTTGTCAACAAATATCCAACAAGTATGCCGTTTCCTTTAAGTACTCATCTTTAATTGCACATTAAAAATTTTAAATTAAATCAATCTCTTAACTTACAAGCGACATTCCCGACGGAGATTTAAGAGTTTAGTAGAAAAAAAAGTGGTAAATATTATAGAAGAAGTAAATAATTCTCCATGTTCGTCGCTTATTTTGTTTAAGCGACAAAACTGTCTAAACTAAAATGGTATGCAAAAAAAAATTAATTTACTCACGTTTTTACGTGAGTGGAATAACTTCTATTTTATTTCATCAATATCATCTTCTTTGTTTCAACAAAATCGCCAGCTTGCAGCTTGTAGAAATAAATTCCACTTGATAATTCAGTCGCGTTAAAGTTAGTTTCATACGTTCCTGCTGATACCTCTTCGTTAACGAGAATCGCAATTTCATTACCCAATACATCATAGACTTTTAAAGTTACAAATTGAGATTGCTTCCCCCGCTTAAGCGGGGTCGCAATGACAGATGGGATTGTATATTTAATTATTGTGGACGGATTAAATGGATTGGGAGAATTCTGATAAAGATAAAATTTATCCGGCGAAATAGGGTTTTCGTTTACGGAGGTGGGATTAACATAAGTAACCACTGCATTCCAGAAAATTGAAACTGTATCAGTTCCTGAAATTACACTTGCAGAAATTGTATCAGTTCCAATTGCAATCGGTGCCGTAATTGTTGTCTGATATGTACCATCACCCAAATCAGTAACACTGCTTAAAGAACCTGCACCGGTGTTTGAAAGAATTACCTGCAGTCCACTCGCAAGTAGCGTATCTGAATTATTTTTAGGAGAAATTGTAATCGTTGCTTGTGAAGTTCCATTGGCTGGAAGAGTA
>JAOTUT010000050.1 GCA_029863735.1 Ignavibacteria bacterium | reverse complement strand
CCTGATACTTCCGTTGCTGGATACTTTGCCTTCTACTTTCACCCCGTGACTAATTATTGTGATTTCTTCCGAATCACCGTTCATTTTGCCTTTCATATGTTTTCCTTATTTATTTTTAATTAAAATTGTTTCTGGATCAATTGGCATACCATTATGCCAGATTTCAAAGTGTAAATGTGGACCAGTGGTTGCTAATCCGCTATTTCCACTTTGAGCAATTAAATCTCCTTGTTTTACAAATTCTCTTTCTTTTTTTAGAATTACTGAACAGTGTTTGTATATACTTAAATATCCATCTGAATGGCTAAGCATTATTATATGCCCAAAATTATTTGTGTAGCCTGAAAAAACAACAAATCCGCCTGCTGAAGCAAAAACGGGAGTTCCATCCTTCACTACCAAATCAATGCCATAGTGTCCTCTTTCAGGATCAAAGCTTCTACTAATATATCCATTAACCGGAAGAATGAAAAAAATTGGATTATCTTGAAGCGAAACAACACTCTTAAAATACTCTAACAGCGTGCCAAAAATATTGCCTTCTTTGGGAGTTTTATAAAATTTTTGCAGCGAATCGGGATTAATTTTAAATGAGTCGATTAATGCTGAATCACCGAGAGCTAATGCATATTTTAATTTTTGATTATTTGATTTTAAAAGCTGCAATTCTTTTGCAAGAAAAATCATTTTTGAATTAAGCTGATCCATTTTCTCAAAATTCTCAGCAACCTGAACGTAATTACCAGGTAAAACTTTGTTTCCTATCCCAGTAATAATAAAAAAGTAATAACCGAAAACTGCTAAAATAATCGAATAGATTAAAGCAAAAATAAATATCCTGGTTAATGTGAATTTTTTTGATCTGGACTCGTGTGATGTATCATCAGGTACAATCACCACAGAAAAGCTTTTAAGGTTTTTAAAATATTTGAAAATCAGCATAATAATTAATAATAAAAAACTGCTCTAATTTAACTGAAGTTCTGCAACAATTCTACAAACTTAATTGAACCCTCCCGGATTAGCCTTGGATTCGCTTCAGTTAAGTCTATTATCGTTGAAAATTTTTTTTCTTGTGTTTGCGAACTAAAAATTATAGCATCAACCTCCTGTGAAAAATCACTAATAATTTGTTCAATATTATCTACAGGATCATTACCACTTCGGTTAACACTCGTAGAGATTAGCGGCCTTGAAATCTCTTTTAGAAACATTAAACAGAATTCATTTTGAGGAATTCTAATTGCAGCCGTTTCCTGATTTGCGATTTTTTTTGTCCGTTCATTAAGATTGAGAATTACCGTAACCGGAGCTGGCCATATCATTTGGAGAAATTCCAGATGATTTTCAAAAATGATTTCAGTATAATTCATCACATTTTCAAAATCGGACAAAAGCCAAATGAACTGTTTCTTTTCGTCTCTGCCCTTGATTTCAGCGATTCGATTTATAACAAATTCATCAAAAGGATTTCCACCTATTCCATAAATTGTATCTGTTGGGTAAATAAATACTTTCCCTGAATAAAATAATTCTGCCGCCAACATTAAAGCGGTATCCGGATTTTCCTCAATGTTAATTAGTTTTTTTTGGTCATCTTGCATTTGCTAATAACTTCTCTGCTTTCTGAATTATCTTTTCCGGAGGAAGTAATTTTGCACAATCAAAAGTGCCTGTTGGACAGTTCTTAAAACCATGAATCCCACACGGTTTGCAATATAGATCATCATAACTTATATAATCACTTTTTGCATTATAAGGATAGAAACCAAATTGTGGAGTGGTTGAACAGTAAATTGTAAGAACGGGAATATCTGCACAAACACCGAGGTGAGTTGGCGCACTATCATTACAAATTAGTAGTAAAGAACTTTTCAATAACCCAATTGTTTCAATGAATGAAAAATCTCCGGCTGCAATGAAAAAATTCTGTTCAACATCTTTGTTGATAGTTTCGCACATACTTTTATCAGTGATTCCTCCAACCAACACAATTTGAAAATTCAAATCAAGGAAATAACTCACTATTCGTTTGTAATAATCAACAGGATATTTTTTTGTTTCCCATACAGAACCAGGTGCTATTGTTATGAACTTATTGAGGTTATTATCAATTAAATACTCTTTAACTTTTGTTTCAGATTCTTTAGGGATAACTACTTCAGGATTTATCCGCCACTTATCTCCACTGAAATTTTCGCCAACAAATTCTAAATTTCTTTTGACTTCGTGAGCAGAGTAATCATACTTGACTGTTTTCTTAAAAGCAAATTTCAAGCTACTATTATCAAATCCATATGACTCTTTTGCTGAAAGATTCATTGCAATCAATGCACTGCGAACAGATCGATGAGGCGAGTAAACAATTTCATAATTGTTTGACCTAAGTTCTTTTATGAATCTCAAAAAAGCAACAACCGACTTTTGCTTTCCTTTTTTATCTAATGAAATTACTTTATTGACATTAGGAGAAGCAGCAAATATTTCTGCGGTTGAAGGGATGCACAATACGTCAATTGAATAATCAGGCTTTTTCTTATTTAATTCCTGTATAAAAGGAAGAGTAAGAATCGCATCTCCAGGAAAAGCAGTTTGAATAACAAGTATTTTCTTTTCAAAACTCATTTAGTATTTCCATCTTTTATGCATCCACAGCCACTGCTCGGGATGGTCACGAATTACTTTTTCAAGATATGAAGTGTACCTCTGACTAATTTCCAGAATCTTGTCTTCTTCACTTTCCGGCAGATTATCTTGAGAGATTTCAACTAGGACCATTTTATATTTATAATCTTTGCCCCTGATAGGGATGCCACAAACAATTGGTGCCCCGGTTTTAAGTGCAAGTGATGCTGGTCCCGTATAAGCAGGTACTTTTTTTTCAAAGAAATCCACTTTTGCTCCTTCTTTTGGTCCTCTCTGATCAGCTACCATTGCAACTATTTTTTTTTCTTTTAGCGTCTGATAAGTTTTTCTGATTGAAATACCAAGAGGAACAACTTCATTCCCGAACTTTGTCCGGGCTTTGTTCATCCAATTATTAACTAAGGGGTTTCTTAACGGTTTCACTACTACTGAAAATGGTAACTTTACCTGAATAGCAGTAGCGATTGCTCCAAATTCCCAATTTCCAAAGTGCGAAGAAAGTAGGATTACTCCTTTGCCCTCAATGTACTTTCCAACAATCAGTTCAGGGTTACTACAATCAACTGCACCGGTCAATTCGGATTTTTCCAGGAATGGAAGACACATAATTTCAACAAGTGTTGTAGCAAAGCTTGAATAAATTTTGAAAGCTAATTTCTTATTGGCAGTTATGTCATTTTTCGGGAATGCTATCTTAAGGTTTTCAAAGACCACTTTTTTTCTGATCGGGATGAAATAGAAGAAAACGAAAGCTAAAATCGGTGCTATCCTTCTTGAAAGGTTTAATCCAAGAAGACGGAAACAAAAGCTAAATAAAACAAAAACGATATATTCAATTCTATTCTTCATCAGTAGAGGAAAATTTTGATGCAAAAATAACCAAAGATTATCACAAAGATGAAAGGAATTAAAATTCTGCAGGCAATAAAGGAAAATTACATTTGTACTATTGAACAGCTATTCTTCTTATCCAGGAATCATCTCTTAACTCACCCCTTTTTGTAGAATGAAGAAGTTGATAATCATTATAACCACTAACATCTCCAAAAACGAAAACAACTCCGCCTTCTAAACTCTCATATATCCAAATTTCATATGGTTTACTTTCAATTTGGTTTGGATACCTCTCAATTTCGGAGGGAGGACCATAAACCAGATATACTCTTCCTCTGTCGGTTTTCCAGCCACTTTTTTTTGCAGCCGAGTACTTATCATTACTCTCTGTTATTCTTTTCAGATAATCCAGGAAATATTGATTCCTCTCATCGGATGGATTCTCATCACGGGCTTTCCAAAATGTATACATAAATTCTCTTTTTGCCTCAACAGTACTAAGTGCTTCATACCGATCTTTCTCTTGTTCTGATGCAATGTATTCTGATTTTGAATAAAGATCATCCAATTCTTCTTCGGACATTGAGCCGAAAGTGGTGCTTAAAACAGGCGAGGTTGTAAGTTGTAATGTATCAATGGGTACAACAGAAGGATTATAAACGAAAAACTTTTTCGATGACGAGACACCGTAATTTGCAACACTATCAATCAGATTTAATATTAGAGTATATGTTTCAGTGGGAAACTTATATACATTTAACTTCCCTACTTCAACTCTTGAATCTACTGACTTATTAATTCGTTTTGACTTTGAACTGACCAATTGTCCCCTGCTATTTACTACCAACTCATCTAACCTTAACTCATTCTCATAAGGACTGAACTGGATATTATAAACTTCAGTATAATAGAAAAGAATGGGTTGGTTTTCCCCGCACAAAGCTGCGGGCAGCGGAGTTATTTCATATGTGTTCTTATAAAAAATAGAGGAAGTATTTTCACTGCCAGGAATTATATTTGAGGCTAGTTGAATATCGCTTAATGAAATACTAGTCTTTGTGAAAGGCACAACGAATAAAAGTTCTGATATTGTTCTGTTATTAGAAGGATTATTGGCATCCGATCCAGTAATAGTGGCCCTGTAAGATCCCTGGTTTATAATGAATCCCAATATACCGATTAGATTCCGGGTTAGTTCAGTTGAATCTGATATTTCGCTATTTACAATCCAGTGCTTGTCAATGATAGTTTCGGAGGTAGCGGAGTCAATAATTTCAATGTGCAAAATTCCCCCGACATAATCAGTTGTATCTGTGTCAACATATTCTAAACTACTCTGATCAAAAGAATAATAAAACTCAACATAATTAGCTGAGGAATCATAACCAAACTGCGCATAGTCAAATTCAAAATTTATCTTTTGCGGAAAGATAACTGTCAGAGAGGATGAAAATAATAAAGCTAGTAAAAATCTATTCATAGCAAATCCAGAATTTTATTGCTCCAAAAATAAAAAAGCGTCTATTGAAAACTCAAGAGACGCTTTTTTTAATTATTCCACCGATTATTGGAAGCTAAGCTTAATTGTAAATACGTGGTTTGCACTCGGGAACTCTTTAACATCCCTGAATGCATAGTCGAATACAAATCCAACTTCACCGCCGATCTTATAATCTAAACCAGCGCCAAAAGTTAAACCATAAATGTACTCGCTTGCATTTTCAACCAAAAAGGTATAACCACCTCTTACAAAGAAATTATTCATAAATCCATATTCCAGACCTAGATTTGCAACATCTTCAAATGAATTATTAGCAGTATATGCACCGGCAAACAACAAATCGTTCTGCTCGTTTATATTCAGCGCATATGTCATACTTAGCTGGAAGAAGCTAGGGATCTGGAAACCTTCAGTAATAACCTCATAGCTTCCTGATGAAGAACCGGGTATCGAACCGGGTATTTCGGTTCTTGAAGTTAGATCTTGACCCGAGTAACTCATGTCACTTCCAATGTTTTTAACAGTAGCTCCAATCATCAATGCATCAGAGAACCGATATTGAACACCGGCATCTAAAGCAAATCCTGTAGCATTTGTGTTTTGGATATTCTCTGATATTAGCTTTAGGTTTGTTCCAATTGAGATTCTGTCAGTTAAAACCTTCGAGTAAGTAAACCCGAGGGTTATAAACGACGGAGAGTAAGTCTGGCCTGTTCCATCAGGAAAGGTTTCAGTTGTAACTGGTATATCTCCGAAATCGAAAGATTTCAGATCCAAACCAATTGATCCGAAATCTCCGAGAGCTGTGCCAATAGCAAAGTAAGAAATGTTAATATCGGCAAGGTAATTAACATAACTAAACATTGCCTCTGTTTGCGGATAAACATCCAAACCAGCAGGGTTGTAATAAATTGATTCCAACCCCGTAATATTAGCCAGAAAAGCACCTCCAGTGGCTATTCCGCGGGCGCCAATAGGTATTAATAATTGTTCGGCACCCGTTGTTCCTTTTCTTGCAACATCACCTGCATAGATTGAAGTTGCAATTAGAATCAGTATTAGTATTATTTTTTTCATTTTATAAACTCCACTATTTTAACTTAAAAAGCTGGCAGGCAACATTTTAATATGCCTGTCAATCTTAATTTCGTTAGAACCTTTGTATTTGTTTCTGAGGCATTATTATTGCGAACTTCAATACTTTATCACCATATTTTGGCGATGAGACGATTGCAAGATACATACCCGAAGCCACTCTTAATGTAGATTCATTTTCTAAATCCCAGTTTAAATACGGAGAGGTTGGAGAAGTTTTATCATCTTCCGTTGTTAATGTTCTGAGGAGCGTCCCTGATAATGAGTAAATCTTGATTGTGACTTCTTCGGGCAAGTTTGTAAACGTAACAAATGGCTCATCAGGAGTATTTGAATAGTAATTTGATAAAGTGTTATATGCAAACAGTGGATTCGGGTAAACATTTACTTTTTCCCAACGTTCACGTTCCTGCTCTTCTGTTACCGTTGTACCTTGAAGCGTAGTAAACTGGTATACATCATTCTCTGTATAAGGATATGCATCCAGCGGAATTGTTAGCACGTCTCCCGGTGTAAACCAGGCAGTTGAATCTATCCTTGCTAAACCTAATAAGTACATGGTGCTTAGGCAAGGAGATTCAAATACAGCTCTCTGTTCATCTGTAATGCCTTGAGCATCTGCAGGTATAGAAAGTGAAAACCAGGGTGAACCTGTATACCAACGAACATAGTCAACCCAAATTGTTTCTGTACCGCTGCTGGTTTGGAAATCTCCGCCAGTCAATTCAATCTGATTACCATCCGGATCGTAAGGGGTATCAAAAATTATGAGGAATTCACCTCTATCAGGTATAAAAGTACCGGGATCCCAAATACCATCCGGAATTCCTTCTGGAAAGAACGCAGTTCCATTTTTAGCTTCAATGAAACCTACAGCCAGCTGGTATTCCTCACCATGCTGCTCATCTACAACCCATGCCTGGAATGGTACATCTACAAACCCCATAGCTCTGTCGTTGACTTCATCCCATCTGCCTATAGCGTCACCGTCATTAGGATCGGCACTAGTGTCTGCACTTGTTATTGCTTCGGCATACAGGAAACGACCAGATGCGGATCCTTGTCCTATGGGAGGCCTTTTATAACCATTTATATATCTATATGCTTTTCCAAAACTTTCATCACCAAAACGTAGTTCAACCTTTCGTAATTTTTCAGTAGTAAGGTATGTACTTTTTATAGTATCAGCAGGTAAGGCATGATTTCTCCATGGAAACGGTGTAGTTGCATTATCAGGAACAAGAAATAAATTAGAAGGCGGCTCGGTAACTAAATCCTTGCCCATATACCAAACTCCTCTTGCTCTCATAGAATCGATAGGAGAACCGGTAAAATTATACCATTCAGCGCCTGGCGGCTCATATGTTAACATTCCAATCGTGGCATCCTGAAGCTCAACTTTTGTAATAAATCCATCGGTAATCGTGTCGTTAACATCTGGGTTACCATACGTATATTCAGCACCCTTATATCTTTTAATATTTCCCGTAGAGAGGTTAGTTAGTTTCCAAAACATTGAATAATACAATGATGAAGAATCCTTAAAGAAAGTTACCTCATAGGATTCACCTGTTAATTCTTCATTATTAACAACATCAAAACCAACATTACCAAGAGATGCGCCACTAATTTTATTTGCAGGTTGAACAACTACAGGTGGATTAAGTGCATCTTCTCCTACTACTATAGAGTTTATGGTTCTAATATTTTCTGCTTCCTGTGCAAAAGCAAATGAGCTCAGGTAGTAATCGCCCCGGTTACCGATAGGATTCTCAGGTGCGGCTTTATCAACCAATGAAAGGTAATTAAGCGCATAGCTTACTACTGCAAAGTAATATGGTCTGCCCTTAACTACAGGTGAATTAGGATCAAATGGGTCATTAAAAACTCTCAATCTTATTCTTCCTGTTTCCTCATCGACGTAAAGAGCAGAATCCAATTGATTCTCTGGTACTGAAACTTCATATAACGGTTCAATTCCAGTTGTTGCTGAGTTTTCTTTAAAAACATTTTCAATAAAATTATCCAGGTCATAAGTTGCGAGTAATACAGAATTCTCCTGATCCGATACGATGTCCTCTGGAATGTTAGTCTTGAAAGCCCAAACCTGATATCCCTCGAACCTTAAATCCCACGTAGGGGTTACACTTGTATATCCTACTTGACTTGGTGTATTCCAGGATATATCAATAAAATCATCACTGGAAGATAATGTTACCGCAGGAGCCGGAGGCGGTGTTGGAGCTAAGAAGTTATTATCAAAAATATTCTGAGCACCGTCATCAATAGCCCGGGCCCTGACGATTCCATCACGCCAGTCTGTCCCTCTGCCTACGACGTAAGCAATTGTTATTTCGTTCTCTACATCTTTTACAACAGTAAAGGGTCCGGTGTTTGTCATTTGTCTTGTGTCTCTGTTCTGGTTACAAATCCAGCCTACTCCGTTAGATCC
>JAOTUT010000049.1 GCA_029863735.1 Ignavibacteria bacterium | reverse complement strand
TTTTTTATTGTTTAGAATATGATCTAATCGATGAGCTTTCAACTTTCTTCATCCATTGTATTGGTAATCGTTAATCTTCTGAGATTAAAATTCTTGACAGTTTTTTTTGATGAAGCTTTATTGCTTGATATAGAATTAAACAACTCCTCCTGTGAACTGAAGTCTTTCAAATAATAAATACTGACTTTGTTTCTGTTTTTTGTAAGCCAGTTCAAACTAATTTTCATTTTTTCGAGATCTTCCTCTGTGGGATTTGTATCAATTCTGATTGTTTTGGAATAATAATCATTCAGTGCCTCTTCAAAACTATCCTTACTTGAAAGGGAACTTTTCTTTATGAAATATTTGCCTTCGATAAGAAGAATATAATCCTTGTTGAGTCCTTCTGAAACTTCAAAAAGCACGTTAGCCTTGTTGATTGGTTCGGCAAGAAGGGATGACTTATGTGTCAGCGACAAAATTAAATCAATTACCTGTTTTGTTTCTGCAGCTTTTTCATATTTTTCTTTGGATGCATAGTCTTTCATTTTAAAAAGCATCCTGTCCAATGCTGATTGATTTCCGCCTGAAAGAAATTCGTAAACTTTTTCAAGTTCGTCGAAATAATCAGGATCATTATTCTTAACACACGGAGCAGTGCATCTTTCAATATCGGCCAAAAAACATTTCTTCCCTTTGCGGAAGTCTTTTTCATTACACTCACGAAGAGAAAATGTTTTATCAATTATATCAAGAACCACTTCAGCTTTTTTCCGCGAGATAAATAATCCGAAGTAATCATTGCCATCGAAGTCAAACTTAGTTGTGATTTCAGCTTTAGGATATTTATGGCTTTTGTTTATTCGGATGAAATATTTGTTGCCATATTTTTTTAATTGACTGTTGTGCTTTGGATTTATCAGTTTTATGCTTTCAGCTTCCAGCAATAGGGCAGTAAGCTCTGAATTCGTTATCTCTGTTTTAATCTTTGCTGCTTGTTTAACTATTTTCTTTGTCTTTCCAGTTGCAGTTGATGCAAAGTAACTCCGCACTCTATCTTTTAGTGATTTTGCTTTGCCGATATAAATAATTTCATTTTTCTTGTTGAGGAAATAATATACCCCCGGAGCATCTGGCAGAGAATAAAGTGAGTTATAAATATCCTTTGGTAACTTTAAGTTCAGGCCTGAGGATACTAAAGAAGACTCATACTCAAGCAGTTGCTGAAGCGTTTTGATCTTTTTATCCTTAGATAATTTTCTTATCAGCTTAACAAGTATATGCGCAGTTGCTTCTGCATCTGAAAGTGCACGGTGAGATGTTTTATTTTTTATTCCAAGATGTTCAGTGACAGATGCCAATGATTTGCTTTTAAGAGTTGGAAACACTTTCCGCGATAATTTTAAAGTGCATACATTAAGATTGCTCAGTGGTTCAAAACCATTTCGTATAAATTCATATCTTAGAAATCCTTCATCGAAACTTAAATTGTGTCCGCTTATTATTGAATTTCCAATAAACTCCTCTATCTCTTCTGCAGTGTCAAAAAAACTTGGTGAGTAAGCTACATCTTTGTTGGAAATTCCTGTGAACTGGGTAATAAAATAGGGTATATCGTATCCCGGATTGATTAGGGTGGTGTATTTGTCAACCACTTTAAGATTTTTAATCTTAACGATTCCAATCTCAATAACCCGATTATTCCTTGCGGATAGTCCGGTAGTCTCAACATCAAGCACACTGAATTCGGCTTCTTTAAGTAGAGTTGAAGGAAGTTCTGATGTAATCATACTTTAAATGTAAAACTCTTGAATGTTAGTTTCAAAACATTTACTGAAAACTTTTTCTCCTAAAAAGATTGTAATACCACCCATCGATTACTTCAATCGGAAAAAACTCATAATCATTATGAAATTCTTTTGTTCTCCAGAGTTCTTTAACAGAGCTAAATTGCAGCGATCGCTTGTGTGGTATTTCGAGCGATCTTCGTGTTAAATAATCTGTAAGTTGAATGTACTTTGGTTTTCTCGATAGAATATATTTACCATCTCCTTTAGTATGCCCGGGTGTCCATTTCTCTAAATGGTTTTGCGAAATCTGTTCGTGTGCAATTACCGGATCAACTATTCCAACCATGTCAATAACTTTAATATCTGAAAAATAGCTTATAGCACCGATCGGTACGACAGCAATGTAATCATCTTTATTGGCTATTAGCTTTAGTGCTGATCCCATCATAATAAATCCATGTTGCCAGTCTATTATGTCTTCTTCAGATGATTCATCATAAACAACTAAAATGTCCTTTTTACCTTCCAGGAGGTTTTGAAATCCGCTAATTGCCTCCTGATAAACAGGCTTAGCTACTAATAATGCTACAACTATCACAAAAAGTACCACCGCTCTAAATGTTGATTTTAACTTCAAATGTGTTATTTGTGCAGTCAACATCTTGTCAAGAGCGGGAGGAAAGAAGATGAACAGTAAAGGAAAAACAGGAAGCACAAATCTTCCTAAATGAAAATGATCGCCACCGATTAAAATGGTTGTTACCAGCGAAACTAATCCAATGCTGAATAAAAATATTGCTTTTTCAGTAAACATATTTTTTCTGAAAAATAACAAAACAAAAACAATTGGAATCCAACCGTATCCATAAAACAATCTTAATGACTTAACTATGTAAAGAAACCCTCCTGTTATTTGCTGCAACCCTCCACCTGTCTTAGCATAAAAAGTATTGGGGAAAAAATATCCGAAGTAACTCCAGCGCCATATAAAATAAGTTCCAAAGATTACTGTAAAACCCAATACAAACATAATCGCACTTCCATCAATCTTTATTTTGATCAAGGATTTATCTTTCTTAACCAGATAATAAAGTACAATCAGAAAAAATATAACAGCTTCGAATCGCAGCATGCACAGTAAGCCAAACAATATTCCTTTTATAAGACTTGCTCTGACTGAATTAGGCAGCTTTAGAAAATAATAAATTGTTAGTAATAGGAACATCGAATAGAATGATGTTTCCATACCTGCTGCGCACCAATACGTGAACGCAGGAGAAATTGCAAGAACTATTACTGCGATAATATTTGCAGAAGCGCTAGTCAGACTACTGGAATACAAATAATCATAAATTAAATAAACAAAATAAAGTGTGAAGGCTGAGGTTATAGTTCCAAAAAAAATGGCAAACAATTCTAAATCAAATGAAAAGAACTTTGCAATAATTAGTGTGGATAAATAAAGAAAAGAAGTATAACCTTCTACTGGTGCCTCGCCGATATTCCAGACAAATCCATAGCCGTTAACGATATTCTCGGCATATCTGAAGAAAATATATGCGTCATCCAGGATAGTAGTGTAGAGATAGCTATTTCGTAAAAAATTGATAATTGCAAAGTAAGCCAGTAAGCAAATGAAGATTATTATTTTGTTTTTAGGCATAGTATTTCTGAATAAGAATAACTGAAATATAAAAAATTAGGAGTAGATTCTTGATTTATCATGGGACAAGAGCTAATTTTGAATCGAACATAAGAACAGAAATTGAAATGAGTTTATGTGAATTGCTTCTCTACAATATGCGACACGTACAACACGGTGCTGCACAGTTGAATTTGATTCTTAGACAGAAAACTGATTCTGCACCAAAGGGGGTGAAACAAAACATTTGAAAACTCTACAGTTTCTTATAGGGGGTTAAAAGTGAGAAAAACACGTATCATAATTTTGTTTCTTGTATTCTCAACTGGATTAATAATGTCGCAAACCACTTCACTTGGGATTGGAAATGGTGTGGATATTCTAATATTTGATGAAGGCTTTGAGGCGGGTTTGAATCTAAATTTATCCATTAATTATTCGATTAACCAATTAATGGAAATAGAATTTAGACCTGGTGTTTCTATCGCTTCAAATTTTAATGGATTTTATTTCGGTGGTTATTTAAAGATATTCCCAATTGAAACACCAATATATTTAATTATTGGATTGAAATTACATGGAAATGTTGGAGGTGGAGGAAATTCAACAAAAATAAGAGATGATTTATACATGTTGCCAACATTAGGAATTGGATATAAAATCAAAGTCCAGAAGACATTCTTATCCTTTGAATTGTCCTATCAAAAACCTTTTCCAAATGGATTAACTTATTCAATCATTGCTGATCAATACTATTATTCAGACGATTTTAATGGAGTCATTGGTTTAAACATTGGATTTGCGTGGGAACTTTGATTTGCAAAACTCATTTCCTACCAAATGAAATTCTTTATTAAATTTTCATTCAATATTACTACAATTGCAAGTTTTAATTTTAGGGTAAAAATTTGTTTCTAAGATTTTACCATTACTTAGTTTAGCTTTATGAATTCATTCCTGTGAACTTTCCCCGATTATAGATATATTTTGCACCAAAAAATCACACTTATATGCCTTCAATTAATATACTCTTCATAGGTGACATAGTTGGAAAACCGGGAATGGATCTTGTCCAAACCTGGCTTCCCGGACTTATTCAGAAATACAAAGCAGATTTAGTAATTGCTAACGGGGAAAATGCCTCCGACGGCAAAGGCTGTACTGAAAAAGAAGGTAACATCCTTTTTGAATTAGGAGTCCACGTTTTAACCGGGGGAAACCATACCTGGGACAAACATCTCTCTCAGGATTATCTGAAAAAAGAACCAAGAGCGCTGCGTCCGTTAAATTATCCTAAAGGAACTTATGGTAACGGTTATCATATCACTGAAACAAAAAAAGGAAAAGTAGCAGTGGTGAATCTTCAGGGAAGAACATTTATGGCAGCAATTGATTGTCCTTTCAGATCCGCTGATTGGGTTTTAAACAGACTTAACACAGAAACAAAAGTTATTTTTGTTGATTTTCACGCTGAAGCAACTGCAGAAAAAATTGCAATGTCACATTATCTTGATGGTAGAATTAGTGCCCTCATTGGAACTCACACACATGTTCAAACTGCTGACGAAAGGATTATGCCGAAAGGAACTGGCTATATTACGGATGTTGGCATGTCCGGTCCGTATGAGTCTGTCATTGGAATGAAAGTTCAGGCAGCGGTAAACAGGTTTTTATATCAAACTCCGCAAAAGTATGAAGCAGCAACAAATGACGTTCATCTTTGCGGTCTTTTATTGAAAGTGGATACAAGCTCGGGTAAAACTGTTCATATAGAAAGAATTATATTCCCCGAGTTTATTAGAACTATTGAATCATGACAATCCTCGATGGGAAAAAAATAGCCCAGGACATCAGGAATGAATTAAAGGCTGATATTGGAAAAATTAAATCTTCCAAGGGTGATGTGCCAGGTTTAGTAGCAATTCTCGTTGGTGATAATCCTGCATCAGAAAGCTATGTTAAAGGCAAAGCCAAAGCCTGTGAAGAAATCGGAATGCGAGCGAAGACAGAAAGATATCCTGCCGATATGAAAGAAGATGATCTGCTTCAATTACTCGAATCCTACAATAACAATAAACAATTTCACGGTATACTTGTTCAGCTTCCACTTCCAAAACATATTGATGAAGATAAAGTTATCGAAGCAATTTCACCTAAGAAAGATGTAGACGGCTTTCACCCAATCAGTGTTGGAAATCTTGTAATTGGAAAACCAGCTTTTCGATCCTGTACCCCAGCTGGCATTCAGGAATTGCTTATCAGATATAACATTGAAACAAAAGGAAAGCATCTTGTTGTGCTTGGCAGAAGTAATATTGTCGGTAAACCGATTGCAAATATTATGCTTCAGAAAAATGAATTCGCTAATTCGATTGTAACAGTTTGTCATTCCGCTGCACCAGATGTTTCTTACTATACGAAGCAAGCAGATATTCTTGTTGCGGCAATGGGTTCTCCGAAATTTGTTAAAGCAGATATGGTTAGTGAAGGAGCTGTAGTTATCGATGTAGGAATAAACAGGGTAGAAGATAAGTCAGCAACAAAAGGTTATCGACTTGTTGGTGACGTTGACTTTGAAGAAGTATCGAAGAAAGCATCTTATATTACACCGGTTCCGGGTGGAGTTGGACCAATGACAATTGCGATGTTATTAAAAAATACTTATGAAGCTTTTTTAATGTATGGAGAATAAAATGAACCATAAAATATCTGATGATGATGTTTCTCAGGAATTTCTTGAAAAAGTCTTAAAAGATTATTACTGTTATGGTGATTCTTGCAAAGGATGGGAAACCAATGTAATCACTCAACCAAAAACTGTAATGAATATTGTTGACGTTGGAGCATCAAGAATTGCAGCAGGAAAGGGGATAGGAAATTCTTTAAAGGATAAAAATATTGCTTCTAAAATTGATCACACAATGCTTAAACCTGATGCAACTCCCGCAGAGATAACAGAGCTTTGTGAGGAAGCAAAGAAATATCACTTTGCATCCGTCTGTGTTAATCCTGGATACGTCTCCTTATGCTCTTCAATATTGAATGGAACGGATGTAAGAGTTTGTACAGTTGTTGGTTTTCCTCTTGGTGCAAACACAACTGAAGTAAAGAAATTTGAAACCGAACAAGCAATTCAATATGGTGCAACAGAAATTGATATGGTGATAAATGTTGGAAGGTTGAAAGCAGGAGATTATGATTACATTGAGAATGATGTTACTCAAGTAGTGCATGAAGCTAAAAAGGTAAATGCACTGGTTAAAGTAATCATAGAAGCCGCATTATTAAATGATGAGGAAAAAGTAAAAGCCTGTCTTATCTGCAAAAAAGTTGGAGCCGATTTTGTGAAGACATCAACTGGATTCAGTAAAGGTGGTGCAACCGTTGGTGATGTTGCTTTAATGAAATATGTGGTTGGTAGTTCGATAGGTGTAAAAGCTGCGGGAGGTATCCGATCCAAAGCTGATGCCGAAGCAATGATCGCTTCAGGTGCAGATAGAATCGGAGCAAGTGCAAGCGTTAAAATTGTTTCAAGCTAAATTACCTATCCGATGATACTTGATGTTGTGGTTAAAAAAACTAACGACGGTTACACTGCAGAGATCCCTTCACTTAGCGGCTGCGAGAGTTGGGCTCCTGATGAAGACACCGTTTTATCCAAAATACTCGAATTAGCTTCATTCTACCTTAAAACTGAAATAAAAAAATTTAAGCTCGACAAAGCCAGCAAATTAAAAGATCATACTGTTTATAAATTAGTATTTTATAAAAGTGTCTGACTCATATTTTAGAACCGAAAAAAGAATTGAAAAAATTAAATGGGTGCTATCGAAACGGCAACCATCTCTTCACGTCACCATTGAAAACATTCACGATCCACACAACGTTAGTGCAATATTTAGAACATGTGATGCAGCAGGAATTCCTAAAGTATCCTTAATTTATAACATCGAAAAATTTCCAAAGATAGGTAAAAAATCTTCCGCCTCAGCTTATAAGTGGATTGAAAGAGAAAAGTTTAAAACTGTTGAGGAATGTTACAATCAACTAAAAAAAGAAAAGTTTGCTGTGTATGCATCATCGCTTAATAGCGAAGCAAAAAGTTTATACGAGCTTGATTTCACCAAAAAATCTGTGCTAGTTTTCGGTAACGAGCACAGAGGACTATCAAAAGAAGCTGAAGAACTTGCAGATGAAATGTTTTACATACCAATGTATGGTATGGTTCAGAGTCTCAATGTATCTGTTTCGACTGCAATATCGGTTTATGAAGCTGTAAGACAGAGAATAGCTATTGGCCTGTTTGATAAAAGCGAATCAAGTTCAAAAGAATTGAAAAAACTAATTGATGAATGGGCGAAAAAGTAAGCCAACAAAAGTGAATGAAGAATCAGCAGTTTCAGAATATTAATTATGTTAAAGGCACTCTTTCTTTCCCGGGAGACAAATCTATTTCTCATCGTGCTTTACTTATATCCTCTCTTGCCAAAGGAAAATCTGAAATAAAAAATCTTCCAATCAATGATGATATTAAATCAACTATGAATTGTTTGGAAAGTTTGGGAATCAAGATTAAATATTCTAGCGATACAGTTACAGTATTTGGTAATGGATACAAGGGATATCAGCGACCAACAAAATCTGTCTATGCCGGCAATTCAGGAACTACCGCACGATTACTGGCAGGAATACTTGTCGCTCAAAATTTTGAATCATTTGTAACTGGCGACGAATCTCTCTCATCAAGACCAATGAAACGCATTATCGAACCGTTATCTGAAATAGGTGCTAAAATAAGAGCTAATGATGAAGGAAGACTTCCACTTCATATTTCTCCACCAGAAAGCTTAAAATCAATACATTATCAGCTGCCTGTTGCCAGCGCTCAGGTTAAAAGTGCAATTCTGTTCACCGGATTACATTTGGATAGTGAGACATTAGTTATTGAATCTACCCCAACAAGAAACCACACTGAAAATTTGCTGGGGTTGAAAGTAGTTGAGCACGAAGGAAAAATTATTTCATATGTTTCTCGAGATTTTTTCCCGGAACCTAAGGAATATTTCATCCCAGGCGATATTTCTTCTGCTATGTTCTTCATTGTTTTGACTTTGATAACAGAAAATTCTGAACTTATCATTAAGAATGTTTCATTGAATCCAACAAGAATA
>JAOTUT010000048.1 GCA_029863735.1 Ignavibacteria bacterium | reverse complement strand
TTACTGTCGAAGTAAGATATGCTTACAATCCTTGATTTGTTGTCTTGGAAATAAATATTGTTGCCGGTAAAACTTAAGCCCTTTTTCAGATATGTCTGCTCAATATAAATTTTTGTTTTATTAGCCATCGGAACAATATATCCACCGAAATAGAGAGAGACAAAGCTGATAACTAAAGCAGTGACAACAAAAGGTGCCATAAAACGGTAAAGACTTACTCCGCTTGCCCGCATTGCTGTTAGTTCACTTAGCGTTGATACTTTACCGGCAGTAAATAAAGCGCCGAAGAGTACAGCAACAGGTATAATTAGTTTTATTATTTCCGGAGTGAATACAACATAGTAGTGAAGGATATTAATCCACGGAACATTTTGATCAATAAAATCATCGAGGTTTTCCATCGCATCTATCACAAGAAAAATAAGGATGAAAGCTAGTAGACTAAAAAATACAGTCTGCAGAAATTGATGTATAAGATATTTGTCAATAATTTTCATCGGTTGCCTGCTGTGACCTGAATCTCTTTGGAATAAGTTTCTTAAAGAAATTAAATGTAATTGTAACTGTTTCCCTGTTGGTTTTGATAGTTAACAAAATACCAAGGAAGCCAAGCAAAAAATTTGCTGCCCACATTCCAATGAAAGGGGAGAAGAACCCACGCTCAGCCAGTTTTTCTCCACCAATTAAAAACGCCCAATAAATAAGGAAGAAAAGTAAGCTTATGCTTGCGGCAACTCCGAAGCCACCTTTTCTGACCATAACACCTAAAGGAGCGCCGATCAAAATAAAAACAATACACGCAGCAGGAATTGCATACTTCTTATAAATCTCAACTTCATATTTCTCCGTTTCCCTCTCTGTGTATTCAACGTTTCTTGCTTTTGAAGTTATAATATTTTTTGCAGTTTTGATTTTATCCAATACTCTCACAAAAACTAACCTGTCACTTACAACAGGCACTGGATTTGTGTAAGCATCGATCGATGATGAATCGGCGAAGAAAAATTTATTTGTTTCTGATTTTAGAAAATTTATCTGTCTCTCTCTCTCCGCCTTATAGTTGACGACAATCGTTGACATAGTATCAACATCCAACTCTCTTTCACCTCGTATTCCTCCCTGAGTTTGATGAAATGAAAACTGTGAGCCATCCATAACAATTCTGTGTTTCTCGAAAATTAGTTTTCTATAAAGGCCCGAACGTTTAATATCAGACTCGTGGATTTCACCACGCCATAAATCCATTACAAGATTTTTCTGATCGGCAGTAAAATAAATTTTTCCCGTCTCCGCGGTTACAACATTAATTTTGGATGGAGTAGAATAATCGTAAATCGTAACTCCCGTAAGCACATTTGAGGTTGCATCAATTTCCCTAACTAAAATTGCATAATTAGAAACTTCCTGGGAGAAGAAACCAGGCTCAAGGGAGAGAGTTGGCTTTTGCTGCGAAATATCCGACATCAGCGTTCTTGCCTGGTGATTTGCATCCGGCAGGACTTTATCATTAAACAAAAAGAGGAGATATGCTAATACAATACTTGCAAGAAAGGGTCCTTTCATCATTCTGTAAAGACTAACACCAGATGATTTTAGAATTGTAACTTCATTATTCTGAGAAAAATTTCCGTAAGCCATTAATGCAGCAATAAGGGTTGCCATTGGTATTACTAATACAAGCATCCACGAGAGGTTAAAAACAACCAATTTAATCAATAACCAGGTGTCAAGTCCTTTTCCAATAAGCCGGTCAGCAAACTTCATCATAAACTGGAGCAAAAATATCCCCATCAGTGTTAGTGTGGAGAAGACAAAGGGTATTAAATGTGCCCTAAGTATATATCTCTGTGCAATCATTAAAAGAAAAATAATTAAGCCTGCTTAGTTTAACAACATCACTAATTAGTGTAATAGTACTGTTTGTTTCATATATTTAACAATAAGTTATGATACGTTCATTATTAGTAATATTGAATTTAGCTCTACTGCTGATTATTTCTTCATCGAATACAGTCTTTCCATCAGATGGTGATTCGACCAGATTAAAGATTTATAATGCAGAAAATTACCCGAGATGGCTTAAGAATGATGTTTATCAGACTTCACAAACTTCGGGGATTACATTTTTAAGTAAATCGGATGACGGTAATTTGCAATTTTTGCTGGCCGATGACATCGGAAAGATTCACAGATTCTTCATCAAAGATGATACAGTATTCAGTTTTTCCGAAATAAAATTTAGCACTGGGGTAACGGAGTATTTTGCAGATTTCCCCAAGCTTGATTTTGAAGAAATATTTTTCGATAAATTTTCCGGCGATATTTATTTGACGATTGAAGGTAACGGGAAAGATCATATGTTATATCACGGCATTTATATTCTAAAGTTTAAGGATAATGATATTTATCAGGATTCAGTTATTAGTATTGAGAAACTGGATTTTAAACAACAGGAGGTATTTTATGAAAATCTCAAATCAAATATTGGATACGAAGGATTCACTGCTGATGAAAATTACTTTTACCTCGGATTAGAAAATGTGCAGACTTCGGAAGGAAATTTCAGCGGACATACTGTAATAAGAATTGCAGACAAGAAATCACTTTCAATAATTAAAGAAATCTCTACTGAGAATATTGGCATAACTACCATTTGCGGACTTTACTCTAACGAGAATTTTTCTCTCTGGGGAATTGACCGTAATAATAAAAAAGTTTTTAAATTGATCTTTGATGAATATTTTAACATAGCGGAAATTAATTTTTTTGAGATAAAAACTGTTATTCCGCGGTATAATAATTTTGAATATGTTGGCTCGCTTGAGTCAATTACGATTGCTTCTGATAAATTTCTATTTATGGTTGATGACCCATGGTACACATACTTTATTCCACCTGATGAAATTTTAAATCAGATCGACAAAACAACAAAGGATAACTTCAGAAAATTTATACCTGTTATTAATAAGTTTGAAATTGAATAAACAAAAGGAGTGAACAAAATGGAAAATGTTGTTGGATATATAAACTCAAACAGAGATAAATATGTTGAGGAATTGAAAGACTTTTTGAGAATCCCGAGCATAAGTACATCAACCGCAAGTAAAGGTGATATGATTACCGCTGCTAATTTTGTTTCAACGAAGCTTACCCAAGCAGGTATGGAAAATGTAAAAATTATCGAGACTAAAGGTCATCCATTGGTGTATGCAGACTGGTTGTACGCTCCCGGAAAACCAACATTACTTGTTTATGGTCATTACGATGTTCAGCCGGTTGATCCGGTGAATCTTTGGGATTCACCTCCTTTTGAACCAACAATTAAAGGTGGAAATATTTTTGCACGTGGTGCCACTGATGATAAAGGGCAGATGTATATGCATATTAAAAGTGTTGAAGCCTACTTTAAAACTTTGGGCAAACTTCCACTGAATGTAAAGTTTATCATTGAAGGCGAGGAAGAAATAGGTAGTGGAAACCTTGATGAATTTGTAAATAAAAATCAGGATATGCTTAAATGTGATGCTGTTATGATTTCTGATACTTCGCTTTATGGACCCGGCATACCCACACTGACTTATGGATTGAGAGGTCTTTGCTATATGGAAGTCGTAATCACAGGACCAGATCGTGATTTGCATTCAGGAACTTTTGGAGGTGGAGTTGATAACCCGATTAATGTATTAGCTGAGATGATAGCAAAGCTGAAGGATAGCAACGGAAAAATAAAAATCCCTGGCTTTTATGATGCGGTTGTTAACCTAACTAAGAAGGAAAGGGAAAATTTTAAAACTCTACACTTTTCAGAAAAGCAATATGCGAAAGCTCTCGGTGTAAAAGAATTAAACGGTGAAAAAGGATATTCAACACTTGAAAGAGTTTGGGCAAGGCCAACTCTCGATTGTAATGGAATCTTCGGCGGCTTTACCGGTGAGGGAGCAAAAACTGTTCTTCCATCTAAAGCAACTGCAAAGATTAGTATGAGATTAGTCCCAAATCAGGATCCCATAAAAATTGGCAAACTCTTCAAATCTTATATAAATAAAATTGCCCCTAAAACTGTTAAAGTACAAATAGCAGATTTGCATGGAGCATATCCGATAGCAACTTCATTGGATGATAAAGCAACACTAGCTGCAGCAAATGCATTAGCAAAAGTTTTTGGAAAGAAGACTGTGTTTATGAGAGAAGGTGGTTCAATTCCAATTGTTGTTACATTTGCAAAAAAGTTGAAAGCTGCACCTGTCTTGATGGGAATGGGACTTAATACTGAAAATCTTCATTCACCAAATGAACATTTTAATCTCAATCATTTTCATCTGGGTATATTAAGTTCAGCTTATTTCATTCAGGAATTTTCAAAATAGAAATTTGCCATTTTAATTAATATAGCAAATCTGATTTCCGTTGTCGATTAAGTCGGAAACAATTTCTATAAGATTGTCCATTATAAAAAGTGGTGATAACAAGTCTTTGGCAAATTTAAATTTCTGTTGTTTTTTAATGCATAGGTAAAAATGACCTATTCATTACTATTACCACTTAGCATAGAAAATAATAAAAAATTTAACTGTATTTGAACTTTTTATTGAGTTTTAGTATTGTATATTTGTAGCACAAATTTTGAAAGACATTTAAATTTTATTGAAACATTTCTACTATAAATAACTCATGTTTGTTACCGAAGAAAAAAATTTACAGCTAATAGATTATTTGGAATCCTTAGGATTTTCTTCTTTTCCTATTGATGGCTATAAAGTAATAAACAAATACTCAGGTTTAGAGGATGAAATAAACTCAATATACAGCGGTGTGGCATTAAGAAATATTTCACATCAGGGAATAATTGAGCTTAAGGGAAATGATGCTTTAGATTTGGTGCACAGAATCGGAACTAATAGTGTTAAAGATTTACCAAAGGAAGGTATAAAGAAGACAATCTTCACTTCTGAAAAAGGTAGATTTATAGGTTTATCTACCATTATGAATTTTGATAACTATCAGCTTCTTGTTTGCGACAGGCCAAGTAAATTGAAAGTGATGAGTTGGATACGAAAGTATGTAATTAGCGACGATGTTGATGTTAATGATGCAAATACAAAATATAACTTACTCGAACTTTGCGGTCCTCAATCAGAGTCATTTGCTACTTTGGTTTGTGGTAATGTTGCAAATGATATGGAAACCAATACATTTAAAATAATGCACACTGAAAATATTCTCTTCTTCCTTATAAAACTTCCCTGTGATAGATATAAAAATAAATTTTGGTTTCTTGCCGATTTTGAAAACTCCAAACGCTTGATTGTTTATATGAAAGAATACAAGGGTGTTTTTAATTTTAATATGATTGGAGAAGAAGCATATAACGTTTATAGAATTGAACAAGGAATTCCAATTGCCCCCAATGAAATTAATGATGATTACAATCCACTTGAAGCAGGACTCAATGATTTAATCGATTTTAATAAAGGTTGTTATATCGGTCAGGAAGTCATTGCAAGATTGGACACCTACGATAAAGTTCAGAGAGAACTTGTTGGAGTAAAATTCAGTGATCAATTGGAATTAAACAATGGACAATTTATTCTTGAGGATAGTGGTATTGAGGTTGGGAAAGTCACTTCGTTTACTGTCTCTCCTAAACTCAAGTCATCAATTGGATTAGCATATATTCGTTCCACTCATTCAACACCCGGCACACATCTTACTTTGAAACTTTCCGACAATAAAATAATTAAAGCAGAAGTTCATCCCCTTCCTTTCGTAAAATGAAAATTTATACTAAAACCGGCGACAAGGGTGAAACCGGATTATTTGGTGGCGAGCGCATCAGCAAAGATTCGATTCGTATATCTGCTTATGGAACGATTGATGAACTAAATTCATTCATAGGGTATACTATCACAGAAATTAAGGACCAAAGCGTAAAAGATAATCTACTCAAAATTCAGAATTATCTTTTTACAATTGGTTCTGATTTAGCGACACCTGAAACTGAAAAGAATACTAAGCTAAATATTCAGAGGATACCAGAATCATTTGATAAAGAAATTGAAAAAATGATTGATCACTACGATGCAAAACTCGAAGAGCTTAAAAATTTTATTCTTCCCGGAGGTTCTAAGGGTGCTTCGTTACTTCATATTTGTAGAACTGTCTGCAGAAGAGCAGAAAGGGAAGTTGTGGCATTAAAAAATTCAGTGACAATCGGTGATAATATTATTATCTTTCTCAACAGATTATCAGATCTGTTCTTTGTTCTTTCACGTTTTGAGAATAAAGTCTCAAACCATCCTGACACTATCTGGAATCCAAAATCCTGATTTTGGTTTTTGTGATTTGACATTTCACCTTGGGGGTGAAATTTTGGTTTCGACGGGATTAAAGAAGCTTAGAATTGCGTACCGTGTTCCCCGAAGACACGTTAAAAAATTGGGAACAAAAATATAACTGGCGAATATAACTACGCCTTAGCTGCGTAAATAAAGCGCAGCCGTTCTCCTTTCTCCCTTTTACCGGGGTTGGGAAGAACGCCGTTCAGGTAAAATAGCCGATTCTTTCGCCTGCGAAGATGAAGCGAATTTAACAGCGGGCAGACTTTAAGTGATCTTTGTCTGTTTGGCAGCTTAAAGTCCAAATGAAACAGACTATGTATGTAGATGTTCTTAGGATCTTAATTTCGGACGCGGGTTCGACCCCCGCCACCTCCACAAGTCTTCGTTTTGAGCGAAGCGAAAAAAGAAGCCTGCATCGTCGAAGTCTCTTTAGAGACGAAGCCGTGCGAGCACACTTGTTTTTTACTCAAAACTACGCCCCGGTGAACTTAAATCAACTAATTTTTCTTAAGATATGTTTTACTATGTGTACATATTGCGGAGTGAAAAATTCCCTGAGAAATACTACACAGGATTTACTAGCGACATTAAGAAAAGGTTAAATAAACATAATAATGGGGAAGTTCCGCATACATCAAAATATAAACCTTGGATAATAAAAAATGTTATATCCTTTACTGATAAGGAAATAGCATTGGCTTTCGAGAAGTATTTGAAGAGCCATTCAGGAAGGGCATTTGTGAAAAAGCATTTTTGAGCGAAGCCAAAAAGGAAGCTTGCACCAGCAAAGCCGATCGGTAATGAATGTACTATGATAACGCTGGCATTTATTTATATCCCACGGACTGATAACCCCAAAATCCTTATCATACTGTTAGTATTTTATATAATTTTTTTGCAGATTGAATCCCATCAATCCAATTACAATTATCTTTAACTATCAACTATTTATCTTATTAAAGGCACCTAAATTTTATAGAGTAAATATGGAATCCTTGAGCAAAGAGCAATCAAAATTAAAGGAAGAAAATTTTCGTCTTAAAGCTGCAGCAAAAGAGCTATCTATAAATAATGATGTTACTTCAACAATTAGATCGACTCAATCATTGGAAAAAACTTTAATGGAAGTCCGACGATACGAAAATAACTAGTAAAACAACACCTAATTATTAAACTATTAAAAAACTTGGTGCACCAAGAATGAGTTAGTTTGCATAGACAATGTTACCAATCTTATTATTATTTGATGGCATAATTGCACATAACTATTTATGTAAACACGTTAATTATTTAAAGGAGATATGTTGAAAAACAAAATTTTAATTGCTGATTATAATAAACTTGAAGAAAATAATCCTACCTATGCATTAGCAAATAATACAGATCTTGTAATCATAAAATATGATGGTAATGTTTCAGTGCTTTACGGTAGGTGCCTTCACCGTGGAGCACTTTTGGCAGATGGTTTTATTGATGGGAACAACCTTATTTGTGGAGTTCACAACTGGGATTACAGAATTGATACCGGCATTAGCGAATATAACAATGAAGAAAAGCTTCACAAGTTCACAGCAGTTGTTGAAGATGGAAAGATTTATGTTGATGAAGATGAGATAAAAGAGTTTGAAAAAGAATTTCCTCCCACAATAAATCGCGATGAATATTTGGGACTCTACACCTCTACATATCCCGCTCCCGAAGAAGACAGGATGAATGAAATTCACCAGCTTGCAAAGGACGGCTTGTCAAAAGTTGGGCATCACGGTCCGGTCGCCGCAATGGGAGTTGGCAGAAATGTTTTACCAAAATGGGATGATATACAAATACTTCCTGCACAGCTTTCCAGACTTCCTCACTTAGAAGACGTTGAAGTTGAAACGAATGTGGTAATTGGCAAGTCAGCTAAAAAACCGCTTGAGCTAAAAATTCCTTTGCTTGTTTCTGATATGAGTTTCGGTGCGCTTTCGGAAGAAGCAAAAATATCACTCGCAAAAGGTGCAGAACTTGCAGGCACCGGAATCTGTTCGGGAGAGGGCGGAATGCTTCCGGAAGAGCAAACAGAAAACAGCCGTTATTTTTATGAGCTCGCATCTGCAAAGTTTGGTTTCAAAATGGAACTGCTTAAAAAAGTTCAGGCATTTCATTTTAAAGGTGGGCAGGGAGCTAAAACCGGAACTGGCGGACATCTGCCAGGGATTAAAAACAAAGGAAAAATAAGTAAGGTTCGTGGTTTGCCCGAGGGCACATCAGCCATATCTCCTCCAAGATTTACTGATTTAATATCAACGAGCGATTTTAAAAACCTTGCTAATGAAGTTCGAGAAATTACGGGAGGAATTCCAATTGGGTTTAAACTCTCTGCAAATCATATTGAAGAAGATATAGATGCTGCTTTGGAAATTGGTGTTGATTATATTATTCTTGATGGCAGAGGCGGCGCAACGGGTGCGG
>JAOTUT010000047.1 GCA_029863735.1 Ignavibacteria bacterium | reverse complement strand
GATCTATCATCCCAATTAATTCCTGCACCAACTTCAATTAAAACTGAATCATTATTTTCCTCTAAAACATTTATATCAGATTGTGAGACTTTAATTATCAGCCCATCAAAATCTTTTGTGAAAAGAATGTTACTTCCACCACCGAGGATTAGTTTTTTCTCATACTTAATTTTTTCATCATATAGAAGTTGAACTAATTCTTGTTCGGAAAAAATTTCTGCAAAAAGTTTTGCATAAACATCAACTCCGAATGTGTTTAGATTTTTTAGTGAAAAATTTTGTGTTAACAAATTTCTTTTGGCGTTTGTTGATAATTATGAATCGATATATCTTTGGTCAGTCAAATTTAAGAAATCATCATCTAACTTTTGCACAGGTAAATGAAAAGAAAGATAGCACCGAGGAAAAGAACTCACTTCGATCAGTCGGGAGTGATTCCGTACAGGAAGAAAGATGATAAAATAGAGGTTTTACTTGTTACATCTATAAGAAGAAAGAAATGGATAATACCGAAGGGATTTATTGAATACCATATGTCTCCATTTCAATCAGCAAAGAAGGAGGCATTTGAGGAAGCTGGTGTAAGAGGTAGTAACTATACCAAAATTCTTGGAAGTTACACTGTTCGGAAAAACGGTAGTGAGCTTCTCACAAAAATTTATTCGATGCGAGTAACCAGAGTTTTTAAAGATTATCCGGAAAAAAACCTCAGAAAGAGGAAATGGCTTTCGATTTATGATGCTGCTAAGAAAGTGGAAATTGACGAGCTGGCGAAAATGATCAGAAAGCTGGGAAGACTTTATTCAAAAAAATAAATTTTAGAATTCTTCAGGTTCAATCTTCATTATTTTGGAATAAACCTCTTTTATCAATTCGTAGTCAAACCCTTTTGAGAATAAATAAGTAGATAGTTTATTCTTCAAATCTTTTGTTTCCAAATTTCTATTTTTAAGTAATTCATATTTTTTCTTGGCTAACTTCAACGCATTATCATAATCAAAGTCCCCGGGTTCTTTGCTGAGAATTTCATCAATCATTTTGGAAGCTAGTCCGCTTTTTATGAGTTCACTTTTTATTTTTTTGATGCTCCAGTATTTGGATTTGCTTTTCTCAGCAACAAATGCACGAATAAATTCATTGTCATCCAGGTAACCGTTCTTTTGCAAATCATTAATTACTTCATCAATCAGCTTTTGCTCGTAATCTTTATTCCATAATTTTCTTTTTAACTCGGAAGTTGAATGTTGTCTTCTTCCAAGCAGTCGAAATGCCCTTTGCTTAATATGAAAAAGTTTATTCTGTTCAATTAAAAAAGAAAAGCGATCTGCGGAAATATCATCGCCTTTCTTCAGACCGCTTTTTAGAAAAACTTCTACTGCTAAGAAGAGTAGTGAGTCGTTGTCAAAATATATTGTTACATCACTTTTTCCTTTTTTAACGACTTTTAAAACCCGCATTTCATAAAAACATTATTTTGTTTTTTTATCCTTCTGTTTTTGCTTGTCATCAGTGTCTTCTTTTTTTCCATCACCACCATTTTTAAGCATTCCAAGTTTCGTACGAATCTCTTTTTCCAAATTGTTTCTTATGTCAGTCATTTCAATTAATTTTTGACGAAATCCTTCCCTGCCTTGGAATCTATCTTCGCCATAAGTAAACCATGCGCCGCTCTTTTTAACTATTCCCTGATCAACTCCGAGATCAATCAAGTCACCGGTTTTGCTGATTCCCTCATTATAAAGAATATCAAATTCAACTATTTTAAAAGGAGGTGCAACTTTACTCTTTACGATTTTAACCTTTGTTCTGTTCCCAACAACATCTTCTCCTTCTTTTATTGCTGCTATTCTTCGTATGTCAATCCTCACTGATGAATAAAACTTAAGTGCATTTCCACCTGTAGTGGTTTCAGGATTACCAAACATTACTCCGATTTTACTCCTAAGCTGATTTACAAAAATCACAGATGTTTTAGATTTTGAAATAGCACCAGTCAATTTCCGAAGTGCCTGAGACATTAATCTTGCTTGCACTGCCATCGTCGCATCTCCCATTTCGCCTTCAATTTCGGATCGAGGAACGAGTGCAGCAACTGAATCAATAACAATTACATCTAGTGCATTGCTGCGAACCAATGTGTCGGTGATTTCAAGAGCTTGTTCACCGTAATCAGGTTGAGAGATGAGTAGATTTGCAGTATCCACTCCAAGCTTTTTTGCATAATTAACATCAAGTGCATGTTCCGCATCGATGAAAGCAGCCAGACCGCCTGTCTTCTGTGCTTCTGCAATTATGTGAAGACATAGTGTTGTTTTACCACTTGATTCTGGTCCGTAAATTTCTGTAACTCTTCCTCTTGGAATTCCTCCGATACCCAATGCATAATCAAGTGAAAGAGCTCCGGTCGGTATTGCTTCTATATCATTAACAATACCATCGCCCAATTTCATTATTGAGCCTTTACCATAAGTCTTTTCAATTGAAGAGATGGCATCATCAATTATTTTCATTTTTTGTTCTTTATCTGCAGCCATAACAGCCTCCATTATTTTAGTTCATAAATTTTTAAAACTTTATATTCTGAACCAGATAGTTTTAGCACACTTTGTATTAGTGCTACTTGATTTGTGTTAAATTTAATTGGATCGAATTTATACTCTTTAAAACTCTGAATGAATTTTTCATTCACGCTCCTCTTAATTCTAAGAAGTGTCAAATGTCCTTTGAATTTTCTTTTTTCTACTTTTATATCATACTTACTTAATCGTTCATTCAATTCATCAACAAGGTCAATTATTGATCCATCCGTCTCTAAATTACACCAGAGAATTTTTGCTTCATTATCCCGAAAGAAAAAACCAAATCTGTAAATCTGACAATCGAAAGAAGAATAATTTTTTATAAAATCAATCTCACCAATAATTCGCGGTAGTAGATCATCTTTTATGTCGCCAATAAATTTTAAAGTAAGATGTATTTTTTCATTGGCTTCCCACTGGTATCCTGATGGATTTTCCGAAACATCATAGCAATAGCCGAATATTTTATCTTTAATTTTTTCTGGAATTTTTAGTGCTATAAATAACCTAATCATCAAATGAAATTCCGAGAAGCTGTCTTCTAACAAAATCCAATGCTGCCTGGGCAGTTCTCTGTTTATTCAATAAGCGGTCATCACCAAAATTAAATTTCTTTGCAGTGCAAACTTTCTCATCACAATAACCAATGTAAACAAGTCCAACAGGTTTATCAGCAGTTGCTCCTGTTGGTCCCATAATCCCGGTAGTAGCCAATCCAATATCGGTACCACTTGTAGATTTAACTCCCTCAGCCATTTGCATTGCGACTTCCATACTAACTGCGCCGTTTTCTGCCAGAGTATCTTCATTCACTTTCAGAATTTCAACTTTAGCAGCGTTGCTATAACAAATAATTCCACGTTCAAAATATTTACTACTACCACTTACGTTTGTTAATATATTTCCAAGAAGACCTCCAGTGCAGGATTCAGCGGTCGCAATTTTTAATTCTCTTTCCATGAGTAATCTGCTTACTACTGTTTCAAGTTGATCTTCACCAATTCCATAAATAAATCGGCCAGCTTTACCTCTTATTCTTTGCTCAATTTCCAGTAAATTATTCTGCAATTCTTTTTCATCATCACCTTCGACTGATAAACGAAGCTTCACACCAAATTGATTAGGTAAGAAGGCTAATTTTGCACCCTGTAAAAGTTCCTCAATATTTCCTAATTTTTCGTACAAAGTTGATTCAGGAATACCGGTAGTCATCAGTATTTTTTTCTTCAGAATTTTTTGTCCGTCACCAATTCTCTCTTTTAATTTTGGAATTACTGTCGAATCTATCATTGCTTCCATTTCATAAGGGACACCGGGCATCACCGCATAAATTTTTTGCTCATTTTCAATCCACAAACCCGGTGCAGTACCAAGCTGATTTCTAATTACCTCAGCGATTTTAGGAATTTTCGCCTGATCCACATTTACATCAGTTACTTTTCGTTTTCGTTTTTCAAAAAGATTTTGAATATCTTCAAGAACTTCTTTGTTTTCAATCAATTCAGTATTAAAAAAATCTACAATGGATTTTCTGGTAACATCATCGTGGGTTGGTCCTAATCCACCTGTAATTAAAATCAAATCGGCTGTTTCTGAAGCTAATTTTAATTCGTTTAGAATGGCTTGATTGTCGTCACCGACAACTGAAGTTTTGACAACTGGTATGTTCACCTCAAAGAGCTGATTTCCGATGTATGCAGCATTTGTATTTAAAGTATTTCCGAGCAGAATTTCATCGCCAATCGTAATGATGTAGGCTTTCATATCAATGTCTAATTTAGTTAATATTTACCGAGCAAATATACGACAAGATGCATTATAATAAGAGTGTATAATCCTGAAATAACATCATCTATCATAATTCCAAGTCCTCCTTTTAGTCGCTCAAGGTTTCTCGCTGGAGGCGGCTTGATAATATCTAAAATTCTCCATAAAAAAAATGCTGCTACAATAATCCACACAGTTTTAGGCAGAGCTATGAGAGAAATCCAGGTACCAACAAATTCATCAACCGTACATTCTGCCGGATCTTTTCCATATTGAGCTTCGAATTTTGTTCCTATATAAATTCCATAAACAATAAATATCAGAGTAGCAGGAATTATGATAAATAAATTTTCAAAACCGGGTATCATGTAAATTAATATTGCTCCAAGACTTCCAACAGTTCCGGATGCAATCGGGAAATATCCCGTATAGAAACCGGAACCAATGAATTTTTCAAAAAAATTAATTTTCAATTTTTAACAGCTTTGTTATAATTTTCCAATTTCGGATTATGTATAGTATCCCTGAATGAAATGTGATAACTGTAATCAACAATGCAATAAAAAATATTAATTCCTTATTCAGAAGCAGTGAAATTAAATTCCCATATTTTGAACTAATTTCAGGAGTGAACTGAGCCACGTAAAGAACCAACAGATAATATAGAAAAACCATCTGAAGCATAGTTTTCCATTTAGCATAATAGTTCGTGGTGAAAGCATAGTTTTTCATATCGGCAAATACTCTAAGTAATGTGATAAGAACATCTCTTCCAACAATAATGATAACCATCCAACAGGGTATCAGATCAACGATTGCAAAGCCAATAAAAGCTGTGGAAGTTAATATTTTATCTGCGAGTGGATCCCAAAATTTTCCCCAGCTTGTAATGTAATTAAATTTTCTGGCAAGCCATCCATCGTACCAATCAGAGAGAGCAGCAACAATATAAATTGCAACAGAAATTTGTTTCATCAAAATCACATCGCTAAGGAAGAAAAATAGAAAAATCGGCGAAAGAATTATCCTTAAAACTGTTAGTTGGTTTGGAAGCGTCATTTATTTGCCGACAGTGATAAATACAGAATGAAAAAAGTATCAATTATAATATTGGTTCGTAATTCTAATAAATTTTTTATTAGAAATAAAATTAAATTAAACTCTGACCGGTAAGTTTTTTGTAAATGTCGAGATACTTTTCGCTGGTTTTATTGATAATATCATCAGGCAGCGGTGGTGGTGGTGGCTGCTTATTAAAATTTATCGATAGAAGATAATCGCGTACAAATTGCTTATCGAAACTTTCCTGTCCTCTTCCCACTTCATATTTATCTTGCGGCCAAAACCGGGATGAATCTGGAGTAAGAACTTCATCCACTAAAATTATTTCATTATTTATTTTGCCGAATTCGAATTTGGTATCGGCTATTATAATTCCTTTTGTCAAAGCATATTCTGAAGCTTTTTTATAAATGTTAATTGTAGCATTCTTTACTGTCTTAAAAGTTTCTTTGTCAATAATTTGCATCGCTTGTTCTGCAGAAATATTTTCATCGTGCTCACCGATTTCTGCTTTAGTTGAAGGCGTAAATAATGGTTCAGGAAACTTTTCGGATTCCTGTAAACCTTGCGGTAGTTTAATTCCGGAAATTTCACCAGTTTTTTTATAATCCTTCCAGCCAGATCCTGTAATATATCCTCTAACTATACATTCAATAGGAACAACCTTGGCTTTTTTAATCAGCATTGATCTGTTCTTCAGTACTTCTATGTATTCTTTACATTCTGTAGGATACTGATTAACATCTGTAGTAATGAAATGATTAGGAATGATATCACTGGTAAAGTTAAACCAGAACTCAGAAATTTTTGTAAGCACCATTCCTTTGTAAGGAATTCCCTGTTTCATTATCACATCAAAAGCGGAAATCCTGTCGGTAGAGACTAATAGAAAGTTATCACCAACTTCATAAATATCTCTCACTTTACCTTTTGCATAAAGCTTCAAATTTGGAAAGTTAGTGTCTAATATTACTTCAGGACGCATACAATTTTTCTTTTTTTTCCGAAATATATTATCTGTAATAATTTTATCAAATAAGCTTAAATGAGTTAACCAACCTTCTTTAGCTCAAATTTCATTTCATCATAACCAAGTAGATTAATTATTGTTCCAATAAATCCTTTTGAATCAATAAATGCTTCAAGTTTTACAAGACCAATTTTTGGAGTTCGCCATTCAAAAAATTTGGTATGTGAACCGCTTTTCTTCTTCCGGATATCAATCTGAAATTTTACACAATCGAAGTTTCCTGCCTCAGTTTCAACCAGCTCTTGGCCTAAAACTTTTCCCGATACTAAAATTGTATCCGGGTCTTCTCCGTCAATGTATTCAACACCATTCCAATTCCAATTATCATTAATACTTAAAGGAAAAGGAAACCTAAGGTAAGGGCGATTGTAAGTCACTGAAGAACCTGATGATATGAATAAAAATACATCGACCTCCTGATCAAGTTTGGTCATATAGACTGTATCATTTTCTACGTATACGGTTTGAACAAAAAAGAAATCATCATTTCGTAAATCCATAATGAAATTATTGCCTTCTTTCTTAATTACTGCAGAGGCTTCACCAAGACTTGAGTTGTAGACCAATTTTAGAGATGGATCAATTGGATAATAATCCGGACCAATCTCAACTTTATCCATATTAATTTTCATATCTTTATCATAAAGGTGAGAGAGAACGTCTGGATTAAGAACTCCGGAAAAGAACAAAACGTTTGCAAAGAGAAGAATTATACTGATCATTATCTTACTGAAATATTTTTTAGTTTAATTATTTATATTGAATAAGATTGAACAATTTACTGTTTTAATGACTTGTTTATAGGTCAATTACTCTTGGATAAATATGCTTCAAAATAAATATCTTTTTGCAATAACTGACCTAAATATTCTACAGGAAAGAGTAGAAAAAGATTAATCCAGAATGATTTACTACTTAGTGGATAAGAAAAAAATCAAATTTCCGTCCGAAGTTTCTCTTTTTAGCACCTTTAAGCCAATCTTATCAAAAAAATATTGCAATGAATTAGTATTAAATCCTAAAACATGGTAAGGAGTTTCAAAGGGTTTTGTTTACGTAGATGTATTCTTTTTACTGGAAAGAATTCATGTACTCCTGCAAAGAAAATTATTCTGCAAGATTCATAATTTAGCGAAATGCAAACAGAAAACCTGTTTTCTCATTATAAGAAGGTGGTTCAATGAGATTGAATCCATTCTCCTTAAGAAATTCAGCTAAACCCTTGGGATCATGGTCTGGTTCAAATTTATGCCACTCCATTGCAATCCTCTGAATCTTTGCCAAAGTTGAATCATTAGCTTTCATTAGAATAGAATATTCGGCGCCTTCGCAATCCATTTTTAAGAAATTACAATTCTCTATATTTTCTTGGTTAAAGAAATCTTGAAGTGAAATAGATTTTACTTTTTCCTCATATGTCTTTTTCTCAGGATTTATTTTAAATAAGCTTGTATCACCTGGATCACCATGCATTGTATAATAGAACGATAATTCGCTTGTTTTATCGGTTATGGCTTGGTTATAGAATTTAACATTTTTAATGTTGTTTGAAAGGATGTTTTCCTTTAAAAGCTCATAATGCATCGAGAAAGGTTCAAATGCGTAAACAGTTCCATTACAGGCTTTTTTTGCAGCCTTAATTGTAAAGAATCCTAAATGTGCACCGATATCAATAATTATATCTTCTTCTCTTATCTTAAATTTTTCTAAACTATCATATTCGCCTTTTAGAAAAACGGTATAAAAAACATGATTTAATGCTAATGAGTTAGAATGAACTTTAATTTTAGTTCTATCCCTTAATTCATATAAATAACTTTTATTGTTTAATCCGAAGAAGGATCGGAAGAGATCAGTATAAAACGCAGGCCAGTTTGAAAGGACTCGATATCCATTAATAAGATAAATAAATGAACCTTTTATTTTATTTCTTATAGACATTATGAAGTCTTAAAAAAAGAGGCTGTCGGTATCAGCCTCAAGGGATGTGGGCAGAGACGGAATTGAACCGCCGACACATGGATTTTCAGTCCATTGCTCTACCGACTGAGCTATCTGCCCAAAAATTGCGTGCAAAAATAAGAATAAACTTACTATTCTCAAAAGAGTTACTCTACCGTAACACTCTTTGCCAGATTTCTTGGCTGATCCACATCCAAACTTTTTTTAACAGCGATATGATAAGCTAAAAGCTGCAAAGGAATTGAAGTTAAAATTGGTGTTAACATCTCTATCGTTCTTGGGATTTTAATGGAATGGTCAACTAACTTGTCTATTTCACCATTACCTTCATCAGTAACCACAATTATCTTTCCGCCTCTTGCTCTTACCTCCTGAATATTACTCAATATCTTTTCATAAGTTGAATCTTTAGGAGCAATAAAAACAACGGGCATGTTATCATCAATTAGTGCGATTGGACCATGCTTCATCTCAGCAGCAGGGTAACCTTCAGCATGAATGTAAGAAATTTCTTTTAACTTTAATGCTCCTTC
>JAOTUT010000046.1 GCA_029863735.1 Ignavibacteria bacterium | reverse complement strand
TTCGTGGAATTTTATTGGAGTCTTCTGTGCAAAAGATTTAAAGCCAAATATTTCAAGCTTTGATAAATACAAATTTATTCTCTATAATATATTAAACTGTTTCAAAGTAAAAAGCAGATACTGAACCGTTGAATATTTCAATTCATAATAAAACAGCACAGAACCGATCAATGCAAGAATAAAAATTATGCTATAGAAATAAACCGTGCTTGGTTTTGAATCAAATAAGACATGAATACCTTTCATCAATCTGTAAAGAACCCATAGCTGAATAACACCAAGTCCCATATAAATATAGGGATTAATTGTTCCTGCAAGAAGAACTCTGTATAAAATTATTCCAACGGGTATAAGCAGGACTACCGGAAGTAAAGCCCAGATAAATGTAAAGTAAATGCTAACTATAACTACTTTTGTCCTTACAAAAATGGATGCAATCTTTATGGCCAATGAAATAATTACAAAAAGTACTATGTTAAATGCAGTAAGCCACAACAAAGACATCAATGGATGCCAGGCAAGGTAGTTTGCTATTTTCATAAATAAAGGACTGGCAAATGCAAGCAACAGATTTTCAAAGATTAAACTAGTCTTTAAGTGAAATAATACGTTGCTAACGATTAATGCAACTACTGCTGCAACAATCAATCCCAGTAAAGTAGTATGATAAGCTGATATTATTCTTTGATCCCGGACATCCGAAAAGAAATTATATGGACGAAGCAATGCTCTCGAAGCATCATCACGAAATTTCCTGCCCGAGTTGACCAAAACTCCCATAAATATCGCCAGTAGAAGACCAAAAATTATAAATATCATTGGTGAGTCATCCTTCTTGCTACCAATGGGAATTGTTACCTTTTCAAGATTGTTTACTTTAGAATAAACGACTTTATAACTTATCCTGTTCCTACTACGGTTCTCATCCATCAAACCCAAATGGTATAAATTTTTGTCGCTGCCGCTGCAAATAAAAGAAGAATAATCTCCGAAGTAATCAGTAAAAGAGTTGATGAAAAATGCAGGTACTTTGTTTTGAGAAACGTAATCAAAGAACTCTTCGTAATATTTTGCCTGTGCTTCAAATGAAAATTCATTTAAATATCCATCAGAGCCGCCAATGTAAACAGGATATGTTATTGAAGAGAAAAAGATCTTTCCTTTACCGAACTTACTCTGCAATTCTTGGATTTGCTCACTAATATTAGCCGGGTTGTCCTTCACAAACTCAAGCCCATATAAATCAAGTTTATCAATACTGCTTAAGTTTGTACCTAAAAAGGATGCATAAGTAAGAAGATTACTTTTTTCTTTAGCTGCTTCTGTAAGTACAGAAATTAATGCCGTGTGCTCTTTAAGTTCCGGAAGATATGTGCCTCCAAAACCAATCGCTACAAAAGAGAAATACTCATCATAAAAAGAAATATAGTTGAACAGAAATTCCTTGCTCCTGCTTATAAAACTTTCATCTTCAGCAATTCCCGAAGGAACACCGTTAATTGGAATTTCAAGGAAAGCAAACAAGCCGTATCTCTCACAGAGGCTAAGATAATATGGATGAATTGTACTTTTTGCAAATCGTACACAATTGAAACCCGCTTCTTTAATCAGAGCAATATCTCTCTCCATCTGATCGTACGAAATAAGTCTTCCATAGATTTCACTACCGGGATAGTGTGTCACTCCTTTAAGAAAATATTCGCTGCCGTTGAGCTTGATTGATTCTTCGTCGGATTTCAAATCAAATAAAGCAATAGGTTTTTGTTTTTTGTCAATCAATGAATCAGATAAGAATAAACTCTGCGTCAAAATTAATAATGAGGGGTTTTCGGGCGACCAAAGTACTGCTGCCGGAAGATCGAATTTCTGGTTGATAGAAATATCTTTATTTCTATCAAGAATAAAAGTAAATGCAGGAAGCTCCTTGATAATATTTCCGGCTTCATCTGTTAGAGAAGATATCAATCTGTAATCGTTCGACCCTTCGGTGCTTATAAAAATTTCTCTAATCTTATTATTCTTAACAAGTGTCTCAACTTCAAGGGAAACATTTTTGTAATCAGATGAGAAAGCTTTGGTAATCTTTTCTTTTGCTAAATAAAAATCCGGTTCAATATGAATGTAAACATCTCCAATTATTCCACCGAAGTTTTCCGGGAACAGAAATCTTTGCTTCTGAGGAATGGAGTTTTTAGAATTGAGATTGTATTTAAGTTTTAAAGAAAGAAGATTTTTCTTATCGTTTGTTAGAATGTCTCTGGGTAACCCAATTTTAAATGGATATTCTCCGCCACTGTGACGGTAGATGATAGTATTGTTAAGAGAAATATCCGCTGTGTAATTTATTGAGAAGAAAATTAATTCTAACGTGTTTTCTGAAATCAGAGATTTTGATAATTCAAACTCCTTCTCAAAAACAAATTCACCTTCTCCTTCAAATATTGATGGGACAGTAACTCTTACCTTAGTTGCTTTTTCGTCATCTGCTGGTCTTACACTCCAACTACCATTCAAAGAAATTACTGAACGGGTTTGAGTAATATCAAAAAAGAGTGAGTCAGTCAACTGAATTTTGTAATCTGGGACTTCTCTGAATACAACCTGGCTGAACGAAAATTGAAAAGCAAAAAGCGTAAGCAACCCTGATAAAAACAGAGATCTAAATGGGAAGGTTATCATTCGATAAGCGAATCCTTTGAAAATTTATTAAAAAACGCACAAATATACTACAGATTCGAGGGGAAATCAATCTGAAACTTCTTACTATACAACAAAATAATTCGCTTTTATAAAGCAGATGATTAAGCAGAGGCAATAATACTTAGAAAAGAATCCGCTTTAAGACAGGCACCGCCAACCAAAGCACCATCAATATCTTTTTGCGAAAGTAGCTCGCCTGAATTATCCGGCTTAACACTTCCACCATATTGTATTATCAAACTTTCTGCTACCAAAGAGGAGAATTTTTTAGCCACTAATTCACGAATAAATAAATGAACTTCCTGAGCCTGCTGTGGAGTTGCTGTCTTGCCTGTTCCGATTGCCCAGATAGGTTCATAAGCAATAATAATATTTTTCATCTGCTCAGGCGAAATTCCTTCTAATCCTTTTTCAATCTGTGTAGAAACAACTTGCATTGTTTTACCGCTCTCTCTTTGCTCGAGCAATTCACCGATGCAGAAAATTGGTTTTAAGTCTTTTGTTAGAGCAGCTTTGACTTTATTGTTTATCAGCTCGTCGGATTCATTAAAAATCACTCTTCGTTCTGAGTGACCAATTATTACATATTCGCAGCCAACAGACTTCAACATATCTGCCGAAATTTCTGCAGTGTAAGCTCCGCTTTCTTCAAAGTACATATTCTGTGCACCGAGTTTGACTTGAGTATCTTTCAACAAAGAATTTACTTCACTTAAAGAAGTAAACGGTGGACAAACAATTACTTCTGCTTTACTGTCTTTTCCTAACCCATTTAAAATTTCAGATACAAGCTTTTGTGACTGGTGCAGGTTCATATTCATTTTCCAATTGCCGGCAATAACTTTTCTTCTCATTGTTTCCTCAGTGTTTTTAAAATTGTCTGTGCAAAATTAAATAATTAATAGCGTCTTTGCATCGTGAAATTCTTGCAGGCCACATTAATTCTACTAATTGAACTATTTAGTTGAGAACAGCTAGTAAATTTGGTAAAATAACTTAGCTCGGTTTTCACTATTTTTAGCACAAAAATTTTTGATGATTGGTGATTTCAAATATGTCGCTTCTCCATAAAGAAATGGCTGTTGTTGCCGTAAGCGGAGGAATGGATAGCTGTGTTACAGCCTCAATAGCAAACAAAAATTTTGAGCTTGCATTCGCTCACATCAACTATGGACAGAGAACCGAGAAGAGGGAACTGAAAGCTTTTTATGATATCGCAGATTATTTTGGAGTAAAAGAAAGATTAGTAGTTGATTACTCACATCTTTCAAAAATCGGCGGCTCATCATTGACTGATAAAAATATCGAAATATCAATTGCTAATTTAAGCAGTAAAAGAAACCTGCCTGCCGGCAGGCAGGTTCCAACATCGTATGTTCCCTTCAGGAATGCAAAAATCCTTTCAGCATGTGTAAGTTGGGCTGAAGTGTTGAATGCAACAGCTGTTTTTATCGGTGCAGTTTACGAGGACTCTTCCGGTTATCCAGATTGCAGACCAGAATTTTTCTCTGCATTTGAAAAAATGGTTGATCTCGGTACAAAACCGGAAACGAAAATTAAAATAGAAACTCCGATTATTCAACTGTCAAAAGCAGAAATTATTAAACAAGGAATTGAACTCAATGCACCACTGCATCTGACATGGAGCTGCTATCAAAACGAAGATGAAGCTTGCGGAGTATGTGATAGCTGTGCTCTTCGTCTGAGAGGATTTCAGAAAGCAGGAATCGAAGATCGGATTCCTTATAAAACTATACCAAACTATTTGTAGAAAATAAACAGGTTAAAGCCATGAATAAAAAACTAAAATTATTAGAGGTCTTCAAAAACGAATTCCCCAATCGGGATTATACTATTATTCATACAGCACCGGAGTTTACCTCGCTTTGCCCCAAGACCGGTCAACCTGATTTTGCAACTATTACGGTCGAGTATGTTCCCGATAAACTTTGCATAGAATTAAAATCATTAAAACTTTATTTTAATTCTTATCGTAACGATGGACTATTCTTCGAGAGTGCAACAAATAAAATACTCGATGACCTGGTTAAAATTTGTAAACCACGTTATATGCTTATTACGGCAGATTTCAATGTTCGTGGAGGTATTTCATCAGTTATTGAAGCTGAATATTACAGTGATAATACTAAATGATAACGATTATTTCGATTTTTCAAGATAAATAAATTGCAATCAGAATTAAAAAAAATATTCAATACAAAACGAGATGAATTGTTCGAAGCTTACTCGAAACAAGCTGATGCATTAAAGTTCAGCAAAGAGTACAGTTTATTAATTGAGGAATTTATTCGTGCAGTTGCCGGAAATGCGAAATATAATTTTGCTGTTGTATCTGCGGGAAGTTTCAGCAGGAGAGAGTTTTCGCCTTATTCTGATGTCGATATTATTTTTATCGCAGAGTCAGTTGAAGATAACGCCAAAGAAATTACTGAGTTGGTTACCCGGTTCTGGGATAATAGTCTGGAAGTATCACATACAGTAAGAGATTTATCAGACATTCAAAAGTATATTTTATCTGATCTTCATACTTTCACCCAATTTTTTGAAACGCGATATCTTCTCGGATCTGAAAAAATTTATCATATCTGGAACGAAGAGCTTATCAAAGCGCTTAATGAAGATATTAAAGCTGATCTAATAAAAAGACTGATTGAGGATACCGATGAACGATATAAGAAATATGGAAGCTCTCCGAAAATGCTGGAGCCGAATGTAAAGTTTTCTGCCGGCGGTCTGAGAGATTTGCAGCTTGTTGAATGGATTTACATCTTTTCAAAAAAAGAGTTGTTTAATAAGCAACAGGAATCAACACAGATTGAAACATTTCTCAATCTGATGAAGGAAGGTAAAATTACTTCGTCCGACGAGGCTAGTCGCGTTCTTAGCAGTTATAAACTGATTCTTTCCGTTAGAAATCTGATGCACCTTGAATCGAAGCAGAAGAATGATCGTTTTGAATTCAGTGAACAGATAAGGATTGCAAAAATTTTCGGATTCGAGGAAGATTCTCTAACAGATTTTATGAGAATATATTTTAACGCTGCCGTAATTCTTAACCGTTTCTCCAAGTCGATGATTAAAAAATTCTATGATGATTCTGTTTCATCATTGCCTGCATCTCTTTCCATTGTTCTTGATGATGATTTTGAAATGAAAGGAAGAGTTATTTCGATGCGTGAAAACGCTCAGTTAACTATGTCAGATATTCTTCGTGTATTTTACTATCGTGGACTTCATTCAGGCAGATTTGATGAATCGCTTCGTTCATACATCGTTGATAAATTTGAACCCACTGACAGGCATCAAATTCAGGGCAGCGAATCATCTGTTTTCTTCAGGGAAATTTTAAAGCTTCCGAAAAATGTTGGGCGAACACTATATGTAATGAATGAACTGGGTGTTCTTGGTGCATTTATGCCAGAGTTCAAAGATCTAAATGGTTTTCTACAGCATGGTGTTTACCATTCATACACCACTGATGAACATACTCTCATCGCAATTCAGAATGTAGAAAAATTGGAGAATGAAAATTCTCAGCTTGGAAAAATTTTCAATAAGCTCAAAGACAAAGAAAAACTTTATCTTGGTTTACTTTTACACGATATAGCCAAACCAATTAATATAACCGGACACGAAATAATAGGTGCTGAACTTGCTTCTTCAATTATGTACCGCATGGGCTATAGTGAAGCAGAAATAAATACCGTTTCATTCCTGGTTTACCATCATTTAATAATGGAACAAACTGCTTTCAGAAGAAATTTAAATGATCCCGATACGCTCAATAGTTTTACTTCTAAATTCGACTCGATCGAAGATCTTGATCAGCTATATCTTTTAACTTACGCAGATCTTTCTGCTGTAAATCCTGTTGTTTGGACAAACTGGAAAAGTGAGCTCCTCGCAGAACTTTATAGGAAGACTCGTGCAATGCTCGAAGAAAAAGTTTCTGGAGAAGAACTTTTATACTCAACCACATACGCTGTTCCAAAGGAGATTAGCAAATACTCTCCAAACATAACCGAAGAAGCTGTTCAGGATCATATTGATTCAATTGATGATTTGGCTTACTCACACCATTTTGGTGCTGAGGAAATTGCAAGACATATAGAAGAAATAGATAAAGGTTTAGTTGCATCCGTACTATTCTCTGAATCTAATGGATATACAGGCATTACAGTTATCACAAAAGATTTTCCGTCGTTGCTTTCAAGACTTTGCGGTGTGATGGCAATAAACGATATCAACATTCACGATGCTAAAATTTTTACTCGCAAAGATGGAATTGTAATTGATACTTTCAATGTGACGGATTTCAGCTCCCATAAAAAGCTGGAAAAGGAAAGGTTTGGTAAAATTAAAGAAGATATGAGCCTTGCTGTTAGAGGTCTGCTGCAATTGGGCAAAGAAGTGGCTTCACTTAAATCAAAATGGTGGAGGATTGAAAGCAAACTATTCAAGAAAAAAGGAAATGTTAAAGTTGCTTTTGAAAATCACGAAAAATTTACAATCATTGATGTTCATTCGCCCGACAGGCTAGGATTCCTCTATCACGTTACAAGCAAGATTAATGAACTCGGATTAAATATTTCCTTTGCTAAAATCTCAACACAGGGTGATGAAATAGTTGATGCTTTTTATGTGCTTGACCGGAACGGAAAGAAAATTTCTCCAAATGATTACGAGTTCGTCAAAAACGAAATTACTTCTGCAATTGATAAATTATTATAAGGAATGTTGTGGACCATACAAGTAAACAAAAACCAATTGGAGTATTCGACTCTGGTATCGGGGGATTGACAGTTGTAAAAAGACTTGCATTAACACTTCCGAATGAAAGCATAGTTTATTTTGGCGATACAGCACGTGTACCATATGGTTCAAAATCCAATCCAACTGTAATTGAATATTCAATTCAGAATACAAAGTTTCTTCTGCAGAAAAATATTAAGGCTCTTGTGGTTGCTTGCAACACTGCATCTTCAATAGCAATTCCTGATCTAAAAAAAATGTTTGATATCCCTATTATTGGAATGATTGAACCCGGTTCGAGGATGGCTTTGAAGAAGAGTCAGAGTAAAATAATCGGAGTCATTGGTACGAGAGCTACAATAAGCAACCTAGCGTACTCGAAAGAAATTAAAAAGATGGATAACTCTGCACATGTGTTTGAAAAGCCATGCCCTCTTTTTGTTCCACTCGCAGAAGAAGGATGGATAAAGCACCAGGCAACTTATGAAATTGCAAAAGAGTATTTGAAAGAGCTCCGTGAAGATGGAATTGATACATTGGTCCTTGGCTGCACACACTATCCGATTTTATCAGAAGTAATACAGGAAGTTATTGGCAACAATGTTAAACTAATAGATTCCGGAGTCGCTTCTTCTGAAGTCATTAAATCAGAGCTGGAGAAACTTGATTTACTTTCTGATCAAAAAACTTCCGGAGGACAGGAATATTACGTAAGTGATATTCCTGCAAAGTTCAAAGAAGTTGCAGAATTGTTTCTTGGAAGAGAAATTGACCACGTCCATAAAGTTGATTTGGAAGTACTGGTTTCTGAGCATTGAAGAAATGAATTTCTAAATCTCTCTTATCTCACCTTCAAATATTTTCTTCAGGATTTTTCTATCAGTCGTTTTGCTTAAGGCAAGCATCAGCTTAATTCTTGCCTTCTGTCCGTTCAGGTAATCTGTAAAAATAACTCCAAGATTATGCAAGTGCCTGCCTGCACCTGGATAGCTGTAAATGTAATCCGTTTCTCCTGCAGGACATCTCGATACCAGAACAACAGGAATATTCTTTTTAATTACGTACTCGACACCTTTAAATGCAGCCGGCGGAACATTGCCGACACCGAGTGCTTCAATCACCAAACCGTCTACACCTGAATCCGCTGAATTTTTGAAAAACTTTTCATCCATTCCAGCATACACTGTTAGCAGATCGACATTAGTGTTAATGTTACCAGTATTAATGATCTCAAGAAATCTTGGCAAACGATTATAGACTACTCTATCTTTCTGAACAAACCCAAGCGTTCCAAAATCCAGGCTCTGAAAAGTTTCAAATTCGTTGGAAAATATTTTTGTTACTTCGCTTGCTGCGTTAACTTCTCCGTGCATACAAACCAATGTGCCCATACCTCTGGAATTATCATTCAGGCAAACCTGGATTGAGTCGATTAAATTCTTCGGTCCATCCCAATCAGCTTCCGA
>JAOTUT010000530.1 GCA_029863735.1 Ignavibacteria bacterium | reverse complement strand
ACTGCCACCATCCTGTTGTTGATCCAATGAAAGCTCCAATCTGAACATCAAAAGCTGCGGCAGTTGTTCCTGCTGTAGTTGATATCCAAACTTGTAATGGATCGGGAAATGTACTTCCATCTGGAGACCTTTGCCAAAATTTTAAGGTATCCCCTGCTGTTACAGTTACCTCCGGCGAGATAAGCCATTGATCTATAAGGAGACCACCGCCTCCAGCACCGTTGTAGTTTTCACCAAGATATCCTTCCGGTGGTCCTTCGTAAGCGGCAAAAACTGTAGGGTTACCCTGAAATGTTGTGGTGGTACCAACACCATCAACATCATCAAAAAACCAACCCCTGGCCATTATTCCAGCGACAGTATTATCTCCATTCATATCATCTACTAGTAAAAGGTTAACTCCATTTGAACTATATTGAACAGGCGTCCAAGTATCAGCCATTATAGTCCTGGAGTCGTTATTCTGAGCGAACGAGAACACAGAAATGAAAACTAAAGAAAAAAGTAAAACAATAACCCTCTTCATGATTCCTCCGTTTATTAAGTTTGTGATTTTTAGAATTGAAATATTAGCCTATGAACAATTCTTATATATTATATTCTGGTAATGTAAAATGCCAAAAATTGTTTAATAATTCAAATTATCAACTCGTTATTTAAAAATATTTCAGAGCTTAAAATAAAAAAGACTATCGAAGTAAAAAAGCCGGTCCTTATTCAGAGCCGGCTTTAAAAAGAAGCTAAACCACTCTTATTTAGTTAATATCATCTTCTTTACGTTTATAAAATTAGTTCCATTAGATCCAGTGGTTTCAATTCTATAAAGATATACACCTGAATTAAGAGCTGAAGCATCAAAATTAACCTGGTGCGAACCAGCTGTAAGAGTTCCATTTAGAAGACTAGCAACTTCCTGTCCAAGAACATTGAATACCTTTAAACTTACTTTTGAATCAACAGTTAAGCTAAAATCTATACTTGTACTTGGGTTAAACGGATTCGGATAATTCTGAGAAAGTTGAAATTGTGCTGGTGCAGTAACATCAACGTATACTTGTTTCGAAAAAGAGAATGTACCGTCAAAGTCAATCTGTTTTAATCTGTAGGAATAAGTTCCCGTAGCGATATTGGCATCGACGAAGCTATAATTATTTGTTTCGGTTGTAGTGCCATAACCAGGAGTGAAACCAATTGTTTCAAACTCACTCCCTTGACTTGATCTTTGAATTTCAAAACCCTTATTATTTAGTTCTGAAGCAGTCGACCAATTAAGAGTAACTTTATTACCGTTCGATGTAATAAAAAATGAAGTCAATTCTACAGGAACTACTTCAGTCCAGGATGTGCCAATTCTGATACCATCCACAATACAATTTTGAGTCGAATTATATTGTCGAATATTTACTGAGCCAGGTAAAATATCTGCACTGGTGGTAGCATTTGCATGAGGTCCAAGCGTTGGTGCAGGTTCTACCCCGGGAAAGGGATCTGCTTCACTGAATACATATAGGCTAACGACATCATTTAAATTTCCGGCAACAACTTCATATTTTACTACCACTAAATATGTTGTACCTAATGAGTATATCGGAGCAGTAACAATTGTATCACTGCTTGCGAAACTTAAACCAAAGGCTAAAGCTGGGGCTGTACCCTTTACCCAGACTCGACCTCTGAAATCGAAAGTATTATGAGGATTTGGAGCGTAGTGTATAAAATAGCCAGCAGGATTATTTACCACGTTAACCATAAATGACATATAGACTGAACCACTAACTACATTTTCAAACAGCCTATGAATATCTTCACTTGTATTATCAACCAATGCAGCATTCCCAATTCCTGAAGAAGGATAATTTACAAATGTTAACCCTCCGCTGTTTACGGTAATCGGATTTGTACCAGCGGCGCTATGTGCTACCCAACCGTGCATTGTTAAATTATCATCGGCAGGAAAATCAAAATTTTCAACAAATGGTAAAGCAACTTGTGTTGAGAAAG
>JAOTUT010000529.1 GCA_029863735.1 Ignavibacteria bacterium | reverse complement strand
AAACCTCACGCGAATTGACTGAGTACGATTGTATTCATGCTCCTTGTATTAAAGCGTGCGCAGTTGATCAGAATGTTCCGGAATATATGTACTATGTGTCAAAAGGTGATCTTAATAATGCATATAAAGTTGTGATTGAAGATAATCCTCAGCCAAACATTACGGGAAATGTTTGCGATCATCTCTGCCAACCGAAGTGCACAAGGATTAATTATGATAATCCTTTATTGATAAGAGGAATAAAAAGATATATTGCGGAGAAAGTGAATGTTAAAACAAGATCCAATGGCAAAAAGAAAAATGGTCTCGAAGTTGCGGTAATTGGCGGAGGTCCTTCAGGTTTATCTTGTGCTTACTTTCTCGCACTTGAAGGCTTTAAAGTTAATGTTTATGAAAGCAAATCTTTTGCAGGCGGAATGGCTTCAGGAACAATCCCCGCTTTCAGGTTAAGTGATGATCAGGTTAAAAATGATATTGATTTGATTGAATCTGTAGGAGTAAAAATTCACTATAACCAAAATGTTGATGAAAAAATGTTTAACCAACTAAGAGTGAAAAATGATTTTGTTTACATAGCAGTTGGTGCAAAGAATAGTAAGAAACTTCAGATAATGGATGAAAACCTTCCCAGAGTATACGATCAGTTATCATTTTTATTTAAAGTTCGAAATGGTGGATCATGCAAACTTGGAAATAGTGTCGCAATTATCGGAGGCGGTTTATCAGCCGTTGATGCTGCAAGAACGGCAAAAAAAATAATACCGGCTGACGGGCATGTTACAATGATCTACCGTAGAACTAAAAAAGAAATGCCTGTCGGATCAGATGAAATTAAAGCGTTACTTGACGAAGGTGTGAATCTAATTGAACTGACTTCGCCTGTTTCTATTAGTATGGATAATAATAATATGATTCTTGAATGCATTAAAATGAAGTTAGGCGAAGATGATGAAAGTGGGAGAAGAAGACCTGTTAAAATTAATGGTTCTGAGTTTAAAATGAAGTTTGATTCAATTATTACAGCAATCGGACAGGATATAGTTCTTGATTTTCTCCCCGGAGAAAAACTACAAGTAAATACTAATACTTATGAAACACAATTCGAAAATGTTTTTGCTGGCGGTGATGTTTTAAGAGGAGCCGATTCTCTTATAAATGCCATTGGTGATGGTAGAACTGTTGCTAAAAGAATTATCGAAAAATCTAAAAGTGAATCGCATAAAAAAATAGAAGTAGCTAAAAAATTATCGCTTGCTGAATTTCAAAAGAATCAGGCGCAGAGAGAGTTCGGAATTAAATTACCTGAAATAGATTTAAGCGAAAGAAAAAGTTTTAAGCTTGTAAATCCTGTTCTTACAGATGAGCAGGCAATTAAAGAAGCTGAGCGCTGCCTTTATTGCGATGATATCTGCAACATTTGCGTTGGAGTTTGTCCCAATTTTGCAAATGTCGCGTTTGAATCAGATAAAATTAGCATACCCGTTTATAAAGTATACAATAATGGAAATGCTTCAAAATTTGAAGTAATTAATTACTTTGATATCAAACAGACCAATCAAATATTAAACATCGCTGATTTTTGTAATGAATGCGGCAACTGTGTTACATTCTGCCCAACTAATGGATCACCGTTCCAGACAAAACCAAGGTTTTATTTAACAAAAGATAGTTTTAATAAAGAGGATTACGGATATTTTATTTCCCAAAATCAGATAAAGTATAAAAGTATATTCGGGATTGAATCTTTATCTTTAAAAAATGAATTGCTGATTTATGAAAATGACAACATCATTGTAAACTTCAGCAAAAATAATTTTGATTTGGTTGATCTGAAATTTAAAAACAATAAGATGGGAAATTTAGTTTTAGATCGAGTTTCCGAAATGTATTACTTAATTACTAATTTGAACAATCACACCTTATTAGTTGCATGATAGTAAACTTCGAATTAAACGGAACTAGTAAAACCTACGAAGGTGATCCTGAATTACCTTTACTAACT
>JAOTUT010000528.1 GCA_029863735.1 Ignavibacteria bacterium | reverse complement strand
CTTGCCTTCGAGACTAATCCTATCAATAAAGGTAAAAGTGTTGACAAATTTGAAACTCAGAAATACAAAGGAACAAAGGACTGGTTTATAAAAGAGATTGAGGAAAGATTGCGTGAACGTGCTGGTAATTTGCCTTTGAAGGATGCTTATACATATTCCAATAAAGCATCAAAAGTTGAAGTAAAATCTGAGCCATCAAAACCAATGACCTACGGAAGCGGAATAACTGAAGAAGAAATCAAAAAAATAATCAGCGGGTTTTCTTCCTGATTTTTCTTAATGTGTAAACTGTGGAAACAAGTGAGAAAATTTCAGAACTACAGCTTCGGCAATTAAATAAGCTGCACCTTTGTGAGTAAGTAAATCAGTATTAACAGTCATATGATAAAGTAACGGGTCATCCACATCAACCTGAAAATATGACTTCAGGTATTTCTTGCGATTTTCGTCTTCCTTTTTTATATAATTCAACGCTTCTTTTTCTGATAAATTCATTATAGATTTTATATGCTCAACCCGCTTTTCCAATGACGCAATTAATCTAACGTGGAAAGTGTTTTTTAGTTTCGAGGTGATGATATTTGCCCCTCTACCAACAATCACTACATTTCCCATTCTCGCAAGCTGAAGAATTGTATCAGTGGTTTTGTGAACAATTGTCCATTCTGAAGGTTTAAGTCCAAGAAGTTCATAAACTATTGCATTAAGATGTTTGTATTTTCCTTCATGCATAAATTCAGAAATCTGATTCGGCAGGTTATGATCTTCCATAACCCTTTCAATCAGGTTGCGATCAAAGAATGCCCACTTAATTCCTTCCGGTTCCGAATATTCATCCATAATATCAACTAGCTTTTCACAAACCGGTTTAGAACCTGAACCCGTCTGGCGGGAAATGGTTATACAAGGATATACTTCTCTTTTAATAAAAGATATTTTAGATTTTTCGGTGTGAGATTCTATGTAGCGTTTACTTTTTTCATATGCTCCAATAGCCATTACACGCATTCTCCTTTCTAAAAAGTTATCTTAAATTAAGTAAGTCTTTGTGCTAGTAAGAATTTTTACAAGAAACTTTACTTACAAATAATAATATAATTTTAAAAAAATGAAAATCAACAGTGGGTAATTATTAATGGGTTAAAACCCAAAACTTTGTTGGGTAATTCAAGAATCCACACCCTAAAGGGCGCGGCAAATAGCCCCGACCTTTAGGCGGGGAAAAATAAACGAACATACTAAGATAGGGCTTTAGCCCAATATAATTATTGAAAAATATAGTTTGGAATTTTTGCTAGTAAATCAGTCTATCTCAACTGACTCTTTTTTTGAAAGATCAAACCAGCTTTTTACTCTTTCTTTTCCATTATCCGAAATGTGAAAGAATTCATTCTTATGAATGTCGTAGGTATAATCATTTTGCCAATTGTTAATATTTTCCACTATTTCACTGAAAGCTCTTGTTATCAGGTAGAGTTCGTCATTTGTCATTGTTGGATGGATTGACATTCTTACCCAACCGGGTTTTTCTGAAAGGTCGCCCAGATCAATTTTATCCGTAATTCTTTTTGAACGCTGAGGATCAACGTGAAGCAAATAATGCCCGTAAGTACCGGCACAGGAACAACCGCCTCTGGTTTGAACTCCATAGCGGTCGTTCAATATTCTTACGATAAGATTATAATGAATATCATCAACATAAAATGAAATTGCACCAAGACGGTTTTTTATATGATTTGCAAGTATGTGCAAACCGGGAATCTTATTCATTTCTTTGAAAGCAATATTTACTAATTCCTCTTCCCTTTTCTGCATTTTTTCAACACTCATCTCTTCTTTCAGCTTAATACAGAGTGCAGCTTTTATTGCCTGAAGGAATGCCGGCGTTCCGCCGTCTTCACGTGCTTCAATGCTTGAAACAAATTTATGTTGTCCCCACGGATTTGTCCAGTCAACCGTTCCACCTCCGGGTTGGTCGGGTACTTTGTTTTTATAAAGTTGTG
>JAOTUT010000527.1 GCA_029863735.1 Ignavibacteria bacterium | reverse complement strand
CTGTTTAATCCCCGCTCAGATTTTCGATTTATTAACGCCCGCAATCCCTTATCTGCCTGTTCAAAAGTTCCGCCAACGCGGTACTGTTGATAACTTTCTTCATCCAGACCATCAACTGAAAATATGAGTTTATCTGGGGCATTATCCAGCACATAATCAACATTTTTCTCGTTTACAAAATGTCCATTAGTACTTATTGAAATATAAATATTCTTTGATTGCGCATAATGAATCATCTGAGGAAGGTTTTTATTTATATAAGGTTCGCCTTGAAAAAATAACTGAATATAAAAACCTGTATTGCTAATTTCATCAATTAATTTTTTAAAATCATCTTTTTTTAGCAACCCAAGTGGTCTCGTCAATAATCCCAACCCTGAGGGACATTCAGGGCACTGTAAATTGCAATGATTGGTTGGTTCAATAGAGTACGAGATTGGCATTCCCCAGGTGATTGGTTTTCTCAAAATTCTGGAAATATAAAAAGAGCTAATGATTTTGACTGCATTAAATGCTCTGCATAGAGTTAGATACTTAAATAGATTTATTTCCAAAGAATAAAACGAAATTGTTAATCAATAAATTAAAAATAGTTAAATACCCCGTAACCTAAAAGATATCCCTTTTTAAAATACCTGTTAAAACAGTATCTTTCGTTTAAGAATCTCACCAATTCAGTCACTGAGGAGCAAATGTATATTAATTTTAGCGACATACCGGGACACCAAAATCTTTTCCTGGATTATTTATATGAATTTGAAAATGTTGCAGATTTCTATTCAAACGACTTTAGAAACAAAGACAATTATCTCAAAATTTTCAAAAACATTTCCGAAAACAGACGACACTTATCTCCCAATATTTCTGAAATACTGGTTAGACAATATTCGAATTTTGATCCATCCGAATTGACCCGGGAGAATATTAATAAATTATCTGATAAAAAGACATTAACTATAGTTACTGGGCAGCAGCTTGGAATTTTGGGGGGACCACTTTACACTTTTTATAAATTAATCACAACAATAAAATTAAGCCGATTTCTCTCAGAAAGATATAACGATTACAACTTTGTACCCGTATTCTGGCTTGAGGCTGATGATCATGATTTTAATGAAGTGAGAAGTATAAAAATTATTGACGAGGCAAACTCACTCTTAACGATAGGTTATAAAGAAGAGATTGAAGAAGATGACTTAAAGCAGAGTGTTGGATTGATTAATCTCGATAATTCGATTAATGATTTCTTCGGGAAGCTTGACAATTCCCTGAAGTCAACCGACTTTAAATCAATTATTTTTGATCGATTAAAAAGTATCTATAAAGAGGGGACATCATTTAAAGAAGCTTTTAGAGAACTTCTATTCAATTATTTTGATGAGTATGGATTGGTGATTTTCGACCCTCAGGATATTGAGGTAAAGAAATTACTAAAGCCAGTTTTCAAAAAAGAAATAACTGATTTCAGAGCCCATACAGAGAAGTTAGTCCATACCAGTGCAACACTTGAGGAATTGTATCATGCACAGGTGAAAGTAAAACCAGTAAATTTATTTTTACGAGTTGATGATGGAAGATATTCAATTGAACCTGTAGACAACGAATACAGATTAAGACGAAAACGAAAAAGTTTTACACAAGAACAATTACTTGAACTGTTAGAAAACGAACCCGATAAATTCAGTCCCAATGTTTTATTGAGACCTATCTGCCAGGATTATTTATTCCCGACCGCATTTTATATTGCCGGGCCAAGTGAAATATCATACTTTGCACAATTGAAACCTCTTTATGAGCTTTATGATATTGTTCAACCAATAATCTATCCGCGTTCATCAGTAACTATCCTGGAAAATTCAATTGCAAATTCGCTTGAGAAGCATTCAGTGTCGATAAATGAATTTTTTATCGATGTTGAAATCATTAAGAAGAAAATAATTAATTCGGTTGAGGAAAGCTCAGTTGATGAAATGTTTGAAGGAATTACAAACCAGATTGAAGCAACA
>JAOTUT010000045.1 GCA_029863735.1 Ignavibacteria bacterium | reverse complement strand
TTTTATTGCTGACATTTTTAACCGTTCCCTGAACTGAAGCAAACTTGGAAGGAGCGAGTGCAGGTGCATCAATGTCCATTGAATGTTCTGTTGAGATAGATTTATCAGCTTTAATTTCCAGTACGGTTTTATCTTTTAGCAGGTATTCGTAAGCAAAATAAGCTCCCGCAGCCAAAAGTATAAATATTAATAATTTCTTCACTTTTTATCTCCTGATTTTTTTATTGGTTTTCTTATCAAATACTTAACCAATTAATTCAGCTATAATTCACTCAAAATTCCCATTAAATAAAAGAAGGGGAGCGGGGGATAGAAAATTATTACTTCGAAAGGTTTAATCAGGTAAAAATAATCTGAGCAGGCAAACTGCCTGCTCCAATTTATTCTTAAATCAATTATTGCTAAAGCAGCTCGATAACATTTACATTCGTACCTATTTCCTTTGTGCTAGCTTTTTTAGCTCCTTCAGGAGAAGGCATTTCCATACTATAACCATTTTCCATACGAGACTCAGTTCTACTTTTCTGTACCATTCCTTTATTCAGATTAAAATAAAATTTTCCCGTGGCAGTTGATTTGGGTTTATCAAAATTATATTTAATTCCTCTTTCAGTGTAATTCGGATCCCCCAATACATTTGTCTTCACAGAACCGGTTACCACAGCCAGCTTTTCATCTCCAAGCATTTCCAGGCTTGCTACTTTGTATTGATTTTCATAATCAACCTGGAAAACCATTACAGGCATTGATTCACGTTTCTGATTCCATGTTGAATCAACAGCCATTTTGCTTTCAGGCACTTCCCGGAAAATCTGGGAAACAAGAGGTTTTATGGATCGACTTGTCAATTCTTGTGAAGCCATAACTTTTTGTTGAGCATTCAACGAATCAGATAAGCCGCGTATGCTAAGGAACTTATTTATAATTTTATCAATCTTGTATATGTCTATAATTTCTCCAAGCTTACCAATTCTTAAGTTAAAAGGATTATCGATGTATGATTCATACTCTGCAAAATTAACTCTTTCGGTTGAATCCATCTGCACTCCGGATTGATATGTTAATTCATTTCCTTTAGCACTTGCTTTAAGATTAATTGAAGTAAAAGTACATTCCAATTCAGCAACACTATCCTTATCTAAAGAGAGTGTCTTGAAATTTAAAATAAAAATGATTGTCTGACTCATATTTTCAGACATAGTTGTATCAGCTACAATGCTTTGTTCGCTCTGTGCAATAGTAGTTAAGCGGTATTTAAAAGTTTCGCCCGTTACAAATTTGTACCTGAATAAAAATGATTGGTCTTCGTTTTTATCAACTGCAGTTGTTTTCAAAGCTGTGCTGTCATAAGAAAAAGTAATTTCCTTTGATGATTCATTCTCATTTTCATTCTTTTCTTTCTCGCAAGATGATAAAATGACAATTGACAGCAACATGATGGTTATGGTTAATATATTCTTCATTGTGTCCCTTAATAATGAAATTATAATAATCCTGAAGATTATTCTTATTTAACTTCGAATTCGAGATTTGATTTTGTTAGTCGGTGTAATTATTCAGCAACTCATCCTTTGAGAAGAAATGGTTAATCTCTTTTTCAGCATTAACATTTGAATCAGAGCCATGAACAGCATTCAGCTGAATATCAACAGCAAATAATTTTCTAACAGTTCCCTCAGCAGCTTTTTTAGGATCTGTTGCCCCAATAAGTTTTCTGTATTCTTCAACAGCATTTTCTCTTTCCAAAGCTATTGGAATACAAGGACCGGATGTCATATAAGCAACAAGGTCATTAAAGAATGGTCTTTCCTTGTGGATGGCATAAAATCCTTCAGCAGATGATTTAGTTAGATGAGTCATCTTCATCGCTTTTATTTTGAAGCCTGCTTTAATTATCATTGAAATAATTTCGCCCGTGTAGCCTTTCTGAACTGCATCAGGTTTAATTATAGCCAAAGTTTTAGTGCTCAATTTGAACTCCTCTTATTCTTCTTTTTAACAACAGATTTTTTAACTGTTTTCTTTTTAGTGGTTTTTTTCGCAGTTGTTTTATTCTTCTTTTTCTGTAGAGCTTTCAACATCGTGACACCCATTTCTGCCGGGTTTTCTACTACGTGAATACCAGCTTTTTTCATAGCTGCCATTTTTTCTGCTGCGGTTCCTTTTCCACCGGAGATTATTGCACCGGCGTGTCCCATTCTTCTTCCGGGAGGTGCTGTTCTTCCAGCAATAAATCCAACGACAGGTTTCTTTACATCCATCTTAATAAACTCTGAAGCTTCTTCTTCTGCACTTCCACCGATTTCTCCAATCATTACAATTCCTTCAGTGTCTCGATCTTCATTAAACAATTTGATAATATCAATGAACTTTGATCCTATGATAGGGTCACCGCCGATTCCCACAGCAGTGGATTGACCTAAACCAACATCAACAATTTGTTTTACTGCTTCATAAGTTAAAGTTCCACTTCGGGATACAATTCCGATGGTTCCTTTTTTATGAATGAACCCCGGCATAATTCCAACTTTAGCTTGTCCTGGTGAAATAACTCCGGGACAGTTTGGTCCGACCATCACTACATCTTTTTCTTTAATTGAATTATAGACTTTCAACATATCTGCAGCAGGAATTCCTTCTGTAATACAAATGATAACTTTAATTCCGGAATTTGCTGACTCAAGAATTGCATCTGCAGCAAATGCTGGTGGTACAAAAATTACTGATGTGTTTGCTTTTGTTGCTTTAACAGCTTCATAAACAGTATTAAATACTGGCACATCGAGATGTTTTGTTCCTCCTTTGCCCGGTGTTACTCCTGCGACTACTTTTGTTCCGTATTCAATCATTTGCTGTGTGTGGAAAGAACCTTCGCCACCTGTTATTCCCTGAACTACAAGCCGTGTTTGTTTGTTTACCAGAATGCTCATAAAATTTTATCCCTGATTTGAAATTGCATTTTAAAATATGATTTACAAATTTAAGAAAATGAAAAGACCTGTCCTAAATGGATAATGATGAATGAAGAGTGAGTTGTATTGGTGAAACTTGCCTGCAGGAAGTCAGGTTCGGGTCAAAGATAGACTAGCCACTAACCTGCCTGACGGCCCTCGGTTCAGCCACGAGGCGAGTAGGCAGGTTCAAGAATTGAGAACTAAGATTTCTTCTCGTCTACCTTTTTTGTATCATTATCGGTGGATTTAATTTCGTTTTCAACATCCTTGATACCTTTTTTAAACTCGCTCATACCTTTACCAATTCCACGAGCAAGTTCAGGAATCTTTTTTGCACCGAATAATAAGAGCACTACAAGAACTATAAGAATTATCTCACCAGCGCCTAAATTTCCAAACATAATTTTATCCTTTCAATTTAAAATGTTATTAACCATCGCTCTGAAAATAAGACTTCCATCCATTTTTCCCAATACTGAATCACTGCTCCTCTCAGGATGAGGCATCATCCCCATTACATTTCCTTGTTTATTTGTAATTCCTGCAATATTCATAACTGAACCGTTTGGATTTGCTTCATTTATAATCAATCCATCACTTGAACAATATTTGAATACTATCTGGTTGTTGTCATCGAGTTCTGTTAAAGTTTTTTGATCAGTAAAATAATTACCTTCGCCATGAGCTATTGGAATCTTTAAAAAGCTTTTTCCGTTTATACCTTTTGTAAAAACTGTTTTCTTATTTTCTATTTTTAGATACACATCTTTGCAAACAAAGTTGAGCGATTCATTTCTTATCATCACTCCGGGAAGAAGACCAGCTTCAAGTAAAATCTGAAACCCATTGCAAATGCCTAAAACATATCCTCCATCGTTTGCGAACTTAATTACTTCGTTCATAATTGGAGAGAACCTTGCAATTGCCCCTGTCCTTAAGTAATCACCGTAAGAAAATCCCCCAGGAAGAATTATTACATCGCAGCCGTCTAATGTTGCCTGCTTATGCCAAAGAAAGATAACATCTAAGTCAAGCATTTTTTTGAGCACATAATATGTATCGTGGTCACAGTTCGAGCCTGGGAAAACAACCACTCCAACTTTAGGTCGCTTCATTTTATTTCTTCCTCTGAAGGAGTCCATTCGGACAGAGTAAATTCATAATCTTCCATTATGGGATTGGCAAGCAGTTTTTTGCAGTAATCATTCACTTCATCTTCAGCGGCTTTTTTATTAGTGGTGTCAACATTGAACTCAATGTACTTGTCAATACGGGTGTTTTTTATATTACTAAGTCCCAGATGTTTTGCACCAATTTCAACGGCTTTTCCCTGCGGGTCTAGAATTGTTTTTCTTCTTTTGATGAGAACTTTTGCTTTGAACATATTTAAATTCTACTAATTATTGTTTGGACGTGAAGTAATCAATTTGTAAAGATATCTCAAAATACCAATCAGTATCATGAAAACAAAAACGAGGAACAACCCTTTCTTATTCATAATTACTACCAGAATTGCAGATGCTATTAAAAAAATAAAATGATATGGTTTTTCTTTTATGCTTTTAAGAGAAAGCTTTGGAAGTGTTTCATATCTTATATTGCTAACCATTAAATATGAAAGCACTAAAATCATCGGTGTGATAAAATCTGAAATAGGTTTCGGATAGCCTTCGTTATAAAATGCCAGAACAAATGATGCTATTGTTAAAGCTGAAGAGGGGATAGGCAGACCCAGGAAAAAAGATTTTGAAAATCCAACCAGATGAACATTAAATCGCGCGAGCCTGAATCCGCCTGCAATTAATGGCACCGCACTGATGATTATTCCCCAGGTATCCATCGAATAGAAAAAAGATTTATAAAGGAGAAATGAAGGTGCCGCACCAAAGCTCACAATGTCTGAAAGTGAGTCAAGTTCAACACCGAGCTCACTAGATGAATTAGTCAGACGCGCAACCAGACCATCGAGTGCATCAAAAATAGCCGCTGTAAAAATTAACCAGGCTGAATAAATATAATTTCCTTCTGATGCACTAAGAATAGAAAGAAATCCGCAGAACATGTTAAGGGAAGTAAACAGGTTTGGAATCACAGAGGGAGTCAGGCGTGGTCGGTTCATTTATTTTTCAGTTCGAATAAAATGGTTTCGCCAGCGTAAACATTTTCATTGAGCTTTACTGCTGGTGTCCAGTTCCGCGGAACGAATATGTCAACTCTGCTTCCGAATTTTATCATTCCGAATCTGTTTCCGATAGTCACACTATCACCTATCTTTAATTCATTGATTATTCTTCTCGCAAGAAAACCGGCTATTTGTGTAAATAGAATTTTTCCGTTGTTAGTAACAATTCCAGTTTCCATCCTTTCATTATTTTCTGATGCTTTATCTTCAAATGCCGCAATAAATTTTCCTTCATAGTATTTAAGATGTTCGACCTTTCCGCTAATTGGAATTCTGTTTATGTGAACATTTAACGGAGACATAAATATTGAAATCTGATTGCAATTTTCTCCAACAAATAAATTAACTATATTTTCCCGGAGAAGAATAATTTTGCCATCAGCTGGTGAAACAATAATTCCATCTTGATGTGGAGTTTTTCTTTCGGGGTCTCTGAAAAAATTCAATGTTAGAAAAAGGAGAATAGCAGCAACAAGAAGGATCGTCACTTTCAAAGGATTATTTTGAACAAAAAAACTTAACGTTATAAGAAGGAGAGTAATTACTGCAACAACACCAATTGTGGTGTAGCCGTATTTTGTGAACATCTAATCTCCGTTCGTCAGTTTTAAGAGGAAGTCAGAGTACTTTTTCATTTGTGCTGCTGTTTCAATTTTATATGGATCAGGTAATTTTTCTTCAGTTTTGCCACTTGATATTTTAATGCTTAATGGAGAAAAATCATCAATTAAAAAAATCTTGCTTTCAAATTTACCAAACATGCAGGTTAGTTCAAGAAGTAAGAGGCCTCTTCTTTCAAAAAAAGATTTTACGATTGCATTGATCTTTGAGCATAGTCTATTGATTATTTTTAGCTCATCGTATAAACAGAGGTTAAAAGAAATTATATGACTTTCAGTTATTACTGAATCTTTTAAATCCCCGTAATGGTATTCGAGGATTGGTAGCTGAAGCAAAGAGCCAGCCTTAATCGAAAAAATTTTTGCGGTTCTTGCATCGGCTGAGTTAATAATTTTTATGCGGAAAGGGAATTCATCAAATTTTAGAAATTGAAGTTTTCTTTTGTCCTCCTTTTTTATATAAGCACAAGGAATATTGTATTCTTTGATGTATTCAAAAAAATATTTGTTGAGTAATGCGGTTTTTTCCCCAAGATTTTTCGTAGTTACTTTGTTATTCTTCTGAGTGATAAAGTAATCATAATACTCAGCTAGTCTAAAGTCTTGCTGTGATCCGGTGAGATTTGATTTGTTGTTTTCCCGAGAAATCATTTTGAAAAAAAGTTAGAACTCCTCTTTATAAATTCAGTGCTGAAGTTAGGAATTTTACGTATACAAAGTCAATCAATTGTAGTATATTTGAATAAAATAATCACAAAAAATAAACATTAATTGATTTAATTCAGGAGGATTTTAATGAAAGGCGGAATGCAGGCAATGATGAAGCAAGTTCAGAAAATGCAGGAAGAGATGCAAAGAGTGCAAGGTGAACTTGGTAATCTTACAGTTTCAGAAGAAGCCGGCGGTGGAATGATAAAAGCTACTGCAAATGGAAACAAAGAGATCATATCCTTAGAAATAGACCCGCAGGTTATAGATAAAGAAGACAAAGAAATTCTTGAAGACCTTGTGGTTGCTGCTGTAAATAAAGCGATTTCATCAGCAGCGAAATTGGCTGAAGAAGAAATGGCAAAAGTAACCAAAGGTATGATTCCTCCGGGTATGAATATTCCGGGACTTTAAAGTGCAAATTGCTGAACCACTTTTAATTGCTATTGAAGAGTTAAGCAAGCTGCCAGGAATAGGGAGAAAAACTGCTCAGCGACTTGCCATTTTTTTACTAAAATCTGATGAGCAACAGGTTGAGAGTCTAATGACTGCTATTAAGGATTTAAAACTAAAACTCAGGTTTTGTTCAAGGTGTTTTAATCTCTCTGAAGAAGAACTTTGTAATATCTGTAAAAGTGAAAAGCGGGATAGGTCGGTTATCTGTGTTGTTGAAGAGGCAAGTGACGTTATCGCAATAGAAAAAACGCACGAGTTCAGAGGATTGTATCATGTTCTCGGAGGTGTGCTCTCTCCTTTATCTGGAATTACGCCAGATTCACTTCATATAAAAGAGCTCTTAAAGAGGTTCGAAACAGAAGATATCAAAGAAATTATTCTTGCGCTAAATCCTGATACGGAAGGAGAAACCACTTCTCTCTATCTTGCTAAATTGATCAAACCACTGAACCTTGATGTTACGAGAATAGCCAGAGGTTTACCAATAGGTGGTGACCTGGAATTTGCAGATGATGCTACAATTGGTCGTGCAATTTTAAATCGAAGTTCATTATGAGTTGGTATAAGGACTGGTTTAATTCAGAAAATTATCTTAAAGTCTACAGTCATCGTGATGAAAGTGAAGCAGAAAGATTAGTTGAGTTAATTGTCAACAATCTTAATATCAAATCTGATTCTAAAATACTTGATATGGCGTGTGGTTCAGGAAGACACGCAATTAATTTCGCTAAAAGAGGATTTGATGTTACGGCAGTTGATTTAAGCCAATGGCTGCTTTCTGTTGCAAAGGAAAATGCTCGGGAAAATGATGTTAAAATAGATTTTGTTTTTTCTGATATTTTAGATTTTAAGACAACACAGAAATTTAGTCTTGCCCTAAATCTGTTTACTAGTATTGGCTATTTTGATAATGATGAAGATAATTTTCGTGTAATATTAAAAGCTTATGACTTGCTAATTGATGGAGGATATTTTGTCATCGATTATTTTAATAAAAACTATTTAGTAAAAAACCTGATACCGACTTCAGTCTTTTCGGAAAATGGTATGCGAATTACACAGAATAGGACTATTCAAGGTAACAGAGTTGTCAAAAATATCACTCTTGAAAATAGCGGGTCAGTTGAAGAATTTTACGAATCAGTGCAATTATATAGTTATGATGAATTGTATGATTACCTTAAAAAGGCTGGATTTACATTCGTAAAAGATTTCGGCGATTATAAAGGGAATAATTTTAATAAAGAATCATCTCCAAGATTGATTATCTTTGTAAAGAAATGAATGCCCGCATAAAAATATGTTTTTTTTCTTCTTTGCTGATATTACAAGCGTGTGATATATTTGAGTCAAGAGAACCAGAAAGCCCCAATGAAACAAAATCTAGTTATCGAGTTCCGGTTGAACCGCCTGATGTTATAGAAAATATAAAGAATTCTTTCAAGGATAAGAATGCTAATGATTATAAGAAAAACTTTTCTTCGGGGTCTCCATTAGTTGATCGCAACTTTTATTTTTTTCCGTCAAGCAATGTTCTGAATATTTTTCCAACTGATTGGACTATAGCTCAAGAGTTTCAATATTTTAATAATTTAGTTATAAGGGTACCACAGAGTATTCCAATAGTATTGTCATTTTCCGATGAACAATATGAGCTGCAGGCAGATAGTGCAGTCTATTCAGCTAAATATTTTATAAGTGTCCCTGTTCAGAATTCAGCCCCGGTAATTTATGAGGGTAATCTCAGGTTTCTTATGTCTACAGATATAAATGCTGCATGGGTTATTTATTATTGGGAAGATATAGCAACTCAAAATTCCAAAAGCTGGAGTGAATTAAAAATTGAATTCTATCTATAGCAATTCAATGAGCTTGATATGAAAAATTTGGCATTTGAAAAAATATCTAGTCTGCGTAGATATATCTTAAAATTTGTTGTTCCGGAATTTATTTGGCCGGAATATATTATTATTGATAATGCTAAAATTAAATTACAAGGAGCACCCTATAGTTTTGGGATTAAGCTTATACTGAAGAAAGGTGAATATGAACTCCCTGAAAGGAA
>JAOTUT010000526.1 GCA_029863735.1 Ignavibacteria bacterium | reverse complement strand
CCATTGTTGCATTCGATAAAAGTACTAAAAGAATTATAGCCTTGGGAAACAAAGCAAAAGAAATGCAGGGAAGGGAGCACAAAGAAATTAAAGTTACCCGTCCAATGAGAGATGGTGTAATAGCAGATTTTGAAATTGCCGAAGGAATGATCAGAGCTTTTATTAAAAGGGTGAAGGCTGGTGCATTAAGTAGTAGACGGGTTGTAGTTGCAGTACCAAGTGGTGTTACTGAAGTTGAAAAGAGAGCTGTTAGAGACAGTGCTGAACATGCTGGTGCTAAAGAAGTCCATCTTATTGCAGAACCTATGTCTGCTGCAATAGGTATTGGGATAGATGTTGCGGCTCCAATAGGCAATATGATTATTGATATTGGTGGTGGAACTACAGAGATAGCCGTCATTGCATTATCAGGTATTGTTAACGAGGAATCTATCAGGATTGCTGGTGACGAAATGAATTATGCAATAATGCAGTTCTTTAAAAGAAATCATAACATCCTTATTGGCGAGAGAACAGCAGAAGCTATAAAGTGTGAGGTAGGATCTGCGGTACCTTTGAAAGAAGAAATTACAATCCAGGTTAAAGGAAGAGATCTTGTTGGTGGAATTCCTAAAACTACTGAGGTTAGTTCGGTAGAAATTCGTGAAGCATTAAACGAAGCAATAACCCAGATAGTTAACACTGTTAGACAAACGCTTGAACGTACACCACCTGAATTATCTGCCGATATTTTGGATAGGGGAGTAATGCTAACTGGCGGAGGAGCACTTTTAAAAGGGCTTGATGAACGGATACGCATGGAAACAAATTTACCTGTTCATGTTGCTGATGATCCGTTAACCGCAGTCGCAAGAGGTGCGGGAAAAGTTATTGAAAACCTTAATGAATATTCGAAGGTTCTAATTCGTAATAGAAGATATTAATGTTCAGGTTTGTATCATATGTCTGGAAAAGATTTAAAGAATATTTCATTCTTACCTTATTAGTAATTATTAGTCTTACTCTTCTTACCCAAAACAACAATCTACAGGTACAAAAAGTTAGGGCACTCGCATTCGGAAGTTTTGCTACTGTTTCTTCAATATTTTATGATTTATTCAACATCACTCAACTAAAAAATAAGAATAAGGATTTAAGACAAACAAACGCTAATCTAATGCTTCAAATTAGTTTGTTAAGAGAACAGGGAATTCTTAATAGAGAACTGAAGGGAATGTTAGGGTATATAGATACCACTTCTTTACCTCTTACCCCCGCAACCATAGTTTCCAAGTCTTTATCAATAACTCAAAATTCAATAACAATTAGTGAAGGTACAAAAAAAGGAATCAAGCCTGGGATGCCTGTAATAAGTTACAAGGGAATGGTTGGAATAATTCAAACCTGCTCTGATAATTTTTCTATTGCTCGTACCTTAAAGAACGTTGATTTAAAACTGACTGTAAAGAACGAAAAAAATCGACTAAATGGGATAATGAAATGGGATGGGGAGAAACTGGTGATAATTGATGTTCCTAAAACCTACGACTTTGATATAGGAGATCGAATAGTTACTTCTGAATTGAGCTCAATTATTCCAGTCCCAATTCCGGTTGGAATTGTTTCAAAAATAGAAGAAGAACAGACAGGAATATTAAATCTCATACACGTCACTCCATTCGAGGAGGTCCTAACTGTAGAGCACGTATTTATAGTGATGCTAGTTGAGAATGACGAAAAAAATAATCTGGAATTGAATTTTTATAACCGAAAATGAAACTGAAATATTTCATACCTCTCTTAATTTTTTTTCCGGTTGTATTAATTCAACTTACTGTAATTCCTTTCATTTCAATACAAGGAGTTGTTCCTGACCTTTTATTAATTGCTGTTGTATATTTTTCAATTTCGTACGGTCAGATATTCGGAACAATTTCAGGTGCTTCTTATGGTTTATTGTATGATCTCATTTCAGGTAATTTAGTGGGTAGTACCATGTTGTCAAAGACCGTTGCCGGTTTTGTAGCAGG
>JAOTUT010000524.1 GCA_029863735.1 Ignavibacteria bacterium | reverse complement strand
TTTCTTTTTCTTCGCTGCTGATTGTTACATAGTTCCTGTGCCTGATGCTGGTAATATGCTCGCCTGCCACGCCAACATTTACTGAAGTAATGTTTAGACCAGCACGGTTTGATGCAATAGACATTGCATCCTTAATGGCTTCAGCAGTTTTACCAATGTTAGCCACTAATCCTTTATGTAATCCTTCCGAAGGGGCGATTCCAAAGCCGAGAACGTTGAAGGTTTGCTTTCCTTCTTCTCTTTCAGCAATCACGGCACAAACTTTAGTTGTGCCTAAATCAATTCCGGCTACAATTTCTTTTTTCATCCGTTTGTTAATTGTGTATTTCTTTTGCCTAAAAATACTTTGTTTTTATATCGAAGATCTAAATACTCTGTCTTCTCATAAACATTTCCATTTTCCATTAACTCCTGCCAAAGATTTTTTAATATTAGTGCTTTTCTTACCTCATCATTCTTTCCAAATAAAACCGGGAACTTCAATCCGGTGAATGTCAGGATAACATCTCCGCCTTTCCTTAGATTAATTTCGGCAAGATGCTTCCTTACATTTGTATCGCTCAAACTGATTGCATCAATTATTCTGAATGCAAACTCTATATCTTCCTCACCGTAGAAGCTTTTTCCGTTCAAACTTAGGTTTGATATCATCGGCAAATCCTTTATAGCAGTGGGGGGGAAAAGCGGAAGCGTTTCTGAATCACTGGTTATGAGTTTTAATTCATTCTTTTGAAGCAGAACAGCTTTTATCTCTTTTTCATTAACCTCAACCAGGATTGTGTTTATTCCATCGAATTCAACTTCCGCTTTTCTTAGGTAGGGGTGTTTTTCAATTTGATTTTTTACTTCCAATAAAGTTAAGTCACTATATTTTTCAGAATCACTCAGACCGGCATAATGTAAGTATTCATTTGCCGGAAGCAGTATGTTCTTAGATAATTCTATCTTAGTGTAAACTTCATTATGATTTGCCTTCGAGCCTGTGATCATCAAATAGCTGAATCCAATTATCAGAACTAAAAAGACAATCAGACCAAAAAATTTGCTTCTACGTTCGCTCAATGCTTTTCCTCCTTAAGAAGTTCAACAAAATTTTCACCGTATTTCCAGATATCACCAGCGCCCATTGTAATTATTATATCATTCTTCTTTTTTAAATCCATTAATTTTTTAGGAACATCTTTTTTATCAGGTATATAATGAACATCCTTGTGACCATACTTTTTAGTGATGTTCGCGATCATTTCCCCGGTTACACCTTCAATAGATTTTTCCCTTGCGGGATAAATGTCAGTACAAATAAATACATCTGAATTAAGGAACGATCTTCCGAAATCCTTATAAAAATCTTTTGTTCTTGAATAAAGATGAGGCTGAAAAACTGCAATAAGTCTTCTATCCCAGGCTGCTCTAATTCCGGCAAGAGTAGCAGAAGTTTCAGTCGGGTGATGAGCGTAATCATCAAGAACAAGAATATCATTTTTATATTTTGTCTCGAATCTTCTGTAAACACCAGTAAATTTTTCTAATGCTTTTTTGATAATATTGAAATCAATTCCCAGTTCCATTCCGATTGTGACTGCAACCAAAGAATTTTTTACATAATGAACACCAGGGATATTTAATTTTATTTTACCCAACTCTTTAGCTTTGTGAATAACAGTGAAATGACTTTTAAACCCTTCGTATTCAATATCCACTGCCCTGACGTCAGCTTGAGCGGTTGTTCCATATGTAAAAATCGTTTTGTTAATAAATGGAATTATCTCCTGCAATGCAGGTTCATCAAGACAAACAACGACGAAACCATAAAACGGAACTTTGTTTGCAAATTCTATGAACGCCGTTTTTATATCGTCAAGGTCTTTATAGGTATCAAGGTGTTCGCTTTCAAGTGTTGTAATGGCTGCAATTGTTGGCGTTAGTTTTAAAAAAGTTCTGTCAAATTCATCTGCTTCGACAACTATGAATTCACCATTTCCAAGTCGTGCATTTGTTCCAACAAGAACG
>JAOTUT010000523.1 GCA_029863735.1 Ignavibacteria bacterium | reverse complement strand
AGAAATACTGCGTTCAATTGAATTAATGCTGGATGTGTATACGTTCCTGAATCGGGCATCTGATAATTTATTATCACTCCCCCAAAATAATCTTGAAGTACTCCAGTTACTCCTTCAGGAAAATCCCAGGAAATAAATAAAGCTGTTGCCATACTCCAGGTAATAAATTCTATTTCATATGTTTTAGTACCGGAATAAGGAATTACTCCATACCTGAAATCTTTCCAACTTCCAAAAAGAAAGGAACCAGGGGGAGGATCATCCGGTATATTGAAAAGAGCTTCAAAATGATCATATGGTGGACAGTCGGAATTATTTCCATCAATGGCGTTCGGACAAAACAACCAATTTTCCCCAAGAAATGAGTCAATCGAATCTGTTGCCATTGAATCAATACCACAAGTTAAGGTACGGGAGCTGATTGGCATTCCAGAATTATCAAATACAGTTATTGGAACTTCAATGTTTGCCGGTCTTTGTGCTTGAGCACTAAATTCAATAAAAGTAAAAAATGCAATTAGTAAAATTATTTCTTTCATTTTTCCCTCCTGATTAAAAATTTTGCAGTTAACCGAAGAACCTTTTGGTGTGCTGTGTGTTGTATTCTTCCTATCAGATCGTAATTGAGGTGTGGTATAAGAAGAAATCCGATTGTAAATACCCTCGTCATCAGAATTTTTCCTTCTTTATAACCTTAAATTTAATTTAATGGGATTAAGAATCAAGTGGTCTGAATGTTAATTATAGTTGCCAATCACCAAGTAGTGGCGAGCACAGTAAGATTTTTCAGTTAAAAGTTTTCAGCTTTAAGGCTAAATTGGGGTAGAATTAAACAAGCGTTTCTTCCGAGAATTTTAACTCAAAAAGTGTTAAATTTCAAAAAAATAAAAAGAAGTTTATATGCCAATCTGCATTTTTGAGGACGAACAATATCTTAATTTCGAACCGCTAATCTATTCACGACCGGTTTTTGATTTGCTCTGCGGAATGACCACGCTTAAGGATAAAATAATCCGTGCATTTCCTAAAGAGAAAATTGTGCTTAAATGCCGGAATTATCTTGAACCGTTTGTTAAAGCAGAAAATCCAAAGTACAAAGTAAATCAATTTGATGATGAATATTATTTGTTCATCAATGGAAGAATCATCGCTCCGGCTAATCTAAAAAGTATCTTGTCATTAAAATCAGGTGAAGAAAAAGTTTTTATTTCAAAAGGACAAATTGTTGCAGCAAAGATTTCAAAAAAGAGAATTAGAGATTTATCTTTAGATAAAGTTGAATTCATCGACACAAAACTTTTCAGTAATCTTCCCTTAGTAGAAGTTGAAATTGATATTGCCGAATATCTGTGGGATCTGGTTTATTCGAATGGAAAAGAAATCCAGAATGATTTTAAGATTTATACAAAGAATAAATCTTCAGCAAAAAAGAAATATGCCGGAGTAAATTTTGTAAACAAGAAAAATATTTTCATCAGGAAAGATGTTGACATCAAGCCGGGTGTTGTTCTCGATGCTTCGACAGGGCCAATCTTCATTGAAAAGAACGTAACAATATTTCCGAATGCTGTAATTCAAGGACCGTTTTACATTGGGGAATCATCCAAAATAAAAAGCTGTGCAACTATTTATCCAAATGTAAGCATTGGAAAAGTGTGCAAAATTGGTGGTGAGGTTGAGGATTCAATAATTCATCCATATTCAAACAAGCAACATTCAGGCTTTTTAGGACATTCATATCTCGGGAGCTGGATTAACATTGGTGCAGATACAAACAACAGTGATCTTCAGAATAATTACGGCTCAATAAAAGTCCAGGTAAACGGAAGACACATTGATTCCGGAAAGCAGTTCGTTGGCTTGATGATGGGAGATCATTCGAAGACAGCGATAAACACAATGTTTAACACCGGAACCGTTGTTGGATTTTCGAGCAATGTTTTTGGTGCAGGTTTTCCTCCAAAATATATTTTATCATTCGGCTGGGGAGGAAGTGAAGCGATGAAAGAAT
>JAOTUT010000522.1 GCA_029863735.1 Ignavibacteria bacterium | reverse complement strand
TCATGAGAAGGTGATGTTTGCACTAGAGCAGCCAGTGCCTGAATTAAGTGAATTAACGATGATTTATATTGAACATAGACAACTGGCAGAAGCCTGCAGCATTTTGTTCTATCATTTATGGGATCAGGGCGTAGATATAAACGAAGTAGGGAAAGATTCCATTAATAAAATTGCATCATTTTCTTTTGTCTCAAACTAATCTGTGAGATAATATTTTGATAAAGTAAGTAAACAATTATTCAATCTTTGAAATTAGAAAGCTCAATAAATCCCATTAATTATATGGGTAATCCTTTATTAACTATAAATCATTAAATCAATGGAGCTCTTATGAAAAAACTATTACTAATTCTGATTATAACGGGGTTTGCATTATTCACCAATGCTTATGACAAGTTATCATTGGTTGAAAGATTCACAAATGCATCTTGTGTTCCTTGTGCCCAACTAAACACTGCTTGGTACACTGCTACCTCTCAAAATTATGTGAATTCAGGATTGATATCTCATATCGTTTATAATGTATGGTGGCCCGGAGCCGGGGACCCAATGTATTTACTTAATCAATCTGATAACACAACACGAACAAATTATTACGGTTGCAATTATGTGCCCTGGATAGATATTAATGGCACTCACATTTCAGAGACTCAGGGTGGCTTTACATCTGCAGTCTCAAATGGTAATGCACAGTTCGCGCCTTTTAATATTGTTATTTCGCAAGGAGTAATATCAAATAATCTTATAGAGATAGGGATAAAAATAATCAGGGACCCTACTGACGTTACTACATTTAGTAATGTTAAACTAAGAGTTGCTTTAACTGAAAAAACCGTTGCCTATAGTTCTCCCCCTGGTGGAAATGGTGAGACTGTTTTTTACAGTATATGCCGTAAAATGATGCCTAATGCTGTGGGTAGCACATTTACAATTCCTGCTCCAGGAGATTCCACAATGATTAGCTTGCAATATGTTCCGACAGCTGAATTTTTACAAGCAGTTAACATGGATAGCTTAAGGGTGGTAGCTTTTATACAAGAGGATAATACCAGACAAATATATCAGTCAAACATGCATGATGTAAACCAAAATTATATGGCAACGATAACCACTCCGGATGAATATTACTTTGGTGCTTCGTCTGGAACAGCAGTTTACACAGCCTATGTTAAAAACATTGGGTTATTTCCAGATACATATAACATTAATCTGGATTTTAATGGACCTTCTGGGTGGTTACAAACTTTCACTACGATTAATGGAACTTTTAATATAGGTGAAACTGATACGGTTACCCTAAGTCCGGGAGATTCCACAGAAATTCAGGTAGGTGTTAATGCTAATTCAATTAATGGTTATGGAACAACCACAGTTCATTTTATCTCAAATCAAGGTTCATTTGGTAATGCTGAATTCAGATATACAACATTTGGATTAGATGTTCTTGTTGTTGATGATGATGGGGGCGAAAATTATCAGGAGTACTTTCAGAATGAGTTGATTAATCTCAGCTCCGAATATGGGATTATTACAAGCGATTATATTCCGGCTAATGTGGATAGTCTGAATACCTTCGATATAATTATTTGGAACACCGGCGTTACTGAACCGGGAATATCAACAGTTGAAATGAATGCGATAAAAACTTTTCTTGATAATGGAGGAAACCTATATCTTAATGGTGTTGACATTGCGTACCAACTCGCTGATCCGTCAAGTCCACACTACACTTCAGAAACGATAGATTTTTTCACTAACTATTTGCACAGCAGTTATATTCTGCGGGAACACTCAGCTTTAATAACACAAGGTATAAATGGAGATCCGATTACTGATGGCATTGGGATGATGAATATTGCTGGTGGAACCGGTGCAAATACAATTAATCACTCACAAGGTCATTATGCCAATCAGATCATTGCAATAGGTATGAATAATGCAAATATTCTATCATTCTGGTTAAAGCCGGATGAACATCCCGCAATCAGAGCATTCCATGGCACTTCGGGTAAG
>JAOTUT010000521.1 GCA_029863735.1 Ignavibacteria bacterium | reverse complement strand
AGCAGAAAAGTTATGATGTAATATTTTCTTATCATCAGCACTTATTTATTCAAGTGGTGCAAGCAAAAGTTCAAAGTGTTTGAGGAGATGACTTATATCGCTTTGTATCCAATCGTCATCTTTCTGTGTTGGTTCAATATCTACAACCCGCAGAATTTCATAACGTATTTGTAAGGTAACTCTATTTCCTTTAATGAATACTTTGCTGCTCCGGTTTACTGTAGTTCTTTGAACGGTTCCGAGGACATTTGTGTAAAAGCTTTTGTTTTCAAAAATTGGACTATGGTTAATTACATCATTGAGCATTTCTGCATCAACATCACTGTCGAGTTCATAAATAGCTGTGCAGTAAGTAACCATTTCTTTCAGCCCACCGCTGAGTTCTATTTTCTTTTTCATTTTTTTGTCTTCAGGTTTTTTTCCATAGTTATTTTATACTTACCGCCAAAGGCGAGCCTCGCTTTTAGCGGGTTTCATAATCTACAATAAAAATTATTATGTTTAAATATATACTGAAATAAATTCAGATGAACTGTCTTAAAAACTAATTAAGTATAAATAATGGCGTCACATCTTCTAAGTAAATCTTCCTTTATTAAAGGACTCCAATGTGAAAAACATCTCTTTTTGTATAAGTATCACTATAATGAGATGGATGAACTATCCGAAATGCAGAAAGCAATCTTTAAAAGAGGAACGAACGTAGGTGAACTCGCACAAAAGATGTTCCCCGGGGGAATACTTGCTGCAGAGGGAGACCCACCTAAATATGAAAAGGCAATTAGAAAAACTAAAGAGTTAATTGATCATGGTGTGAAAGTAATTTATGAAGCAGCGTTTTTGTTTAATGAAGTTCTGTCAATTGCCGATGTAGTTGTGATAGAGAAGGGGGGCGCCAGAATTTTTGAAGTTAAGAGCTCTACTTCAATCTCGGAAACTTATCTGAATGATGCAGCTCTGCAGTATTATGTCATTTCTAGCCTTGGAATTAGGGTAAAAGATTTTTCAATCATTTATATCAATAATCAGTATGTGCGAAAGGGAGAATTAAAGTTACAGAAGTTGTTTACAACAGAATCCGTGCTCAAGTTCATATTGCCATTGCAGAAATCTGTTAAAGAAAATGTAAATAGATTTAAGAAAATCTTGTTGAAGAAACAGATGCCTAATATTGATATCGGTGAACAATGTTACAATCCTTATACTTGCGGCTTTTTTAATTATTGTAGGAAACATATTCCAGATAATTCAGTTTTTGATTTTTCAGGAATGCACCTTGCGAAGAAGTATGAACTTTATCGTGAGGGAATAATCAAGTTAAATGATGTGCCGGAAGAATATCCATTAAATAAAAATAATAAGCTTCAACTTGAAGTTTACAAAACCAACAAACCGGTGATTGATAAAAAAGCCATTAAAGCTTTTGTTTCGGAATTGGGTTACCCACTTTACTTTATGGATTTTGAAACCTTCCAACCAGCAGTTCCTTTATATACTAATTCAAAACCATATCAGCAGATTCCTTTCCAATATTCAGTATTCCTGAAGAAAGAAAAGAATAGTGAGTCATCACACTTTGAATTCTTTGCAGAACCCGGTGAAGATCCACGGGAAAAATTTATTGAGAACCTATTGAAAGTAACCAGGGGGAAAGGCGATGTGCTTGTTTATAACAAATCATTTGAGATAACCAGGTTAAAAGAAATCTCCAGAGATTTTCCTGAATATGCTGATGAAATAGAAAAGTTTATTTTAAGGATTAAAGATTTAATGGTATCGTTCCAGAAGAAATATTATTACTCACCTGGGATGAAAGGCTCCTACTCAATTAAAGCGGTACTTCCTGCACTTGTTCCAGAGCTTAGTTATGATGAGCTGGAAATCAATGAAGGAGGCCTTGCCTCGATTGCCTTTGAAAGTTTGCAAACAGAAACCGATTTAATGTTCATAGCGGAGATAAAGCAGCAGCTACTTGAATATTGTAAGCTGGATACTTTTGGAATGGTGAAAATTTTAGAGAAGTTGG
>JAOTUT010000520.1 GCA_029863735.1 Ignavibacteria bacterium | reverse complement strand
TCTCCAGCAGAAAGCTCTTCGTTAACTAAATTTGTAACTTCGTTTCCTAAAACATCATAAACTCTAAGTGTTACAAGAGACCCTTCGACTCCGCTCAGAGTAAAAGATGGAATTGTGAATTTAATATTTGTGCTTGGGTTAAATGGATTTGGGTAATTCTGCAGAAGAATATAGTTGTTTAGTGAAGCACCATCTTTATCGTCAATTATATCAGAGACGTTGTTGAAATTGATTTTGGCAACGAACATATCTGCTAAATAGTTGTTTGGTATAACTATTAATGTATCATCCATTTGCATTGAACCTGAGAACGATCCAACAACATATCCGGTGTTATTAACATCTAAATAAATATCAAAAGCACGCTCTTCACCAAGACCACCGGTATATAAGACATTAATTAAATTTCCAACCGTGGAATAATTTGCAACAAAAATATCATCAGTTGCATTTCCAGCGAAAGTTAAACCTCCAATTTCAAAACCTTCTGTAGATACTCCGCAAACACTCAATCCATTTGTTGGATTATATGATATTGATGTTGGATAATCATAACCCGTACCACTGCCATGGTCAGCCCATGTAAAATTTCCACTCATATTCAAGCCAGCTATAAAAACATCCGAGTTATTATCCGTAGAGGTAAATTGAAAGGTTCCAAAGTTAGCGGTATGCGCAAAATAACCTGCGAGATAAATATTACCAAAATCATCAACAATTATTGCACTGCCGCCATCATCATAATCACCGCCAGCTTGTTTTAACCAAACTTTATTTCCGGTTATATCTATTTTTGCAATAAAAACATCATTACTACCATCAAAGCTATACAATGTATCACCATCAAAAATCATAGTATTATCAAAGTTGCCAGTTAAAACTATATCAAATCCATCAAAGCAAATACTCTCAGCAAAGGACTCACCATCGTCCATCATAAATGCTTGTTCTGCCCAAAGCACGTTACCATTAGGAGAAATTTTCGTATAAAACATTGTTGCTATTGATGCTGCTAAAAGATTATATGAACCAATCTGTAGAGTGCTTTCAAAAGATCCCCCGACATAAATATTATTTAAATCATCTATGGCAATACACAGCCCTTTATCGCGCATAGAGCCGGCACCATGCACTACCCATTGGAAAATCCCATTAGGGTTATACTTTGCTACAAAAACATCAGTAAATCCTGAACTTACAAGGGTGGTAGTGCCAAATGTTGCTGTTCCGCTAAAAAATCCTGTTACAATAATATCGTCGTTATTATCAGTCTTTATATCTAAACCTCTATCGAGGCCTGTACCACCCATTAATCTAATCCATTCTATTTCACCAGCAGGATTCAGTTTTGTAAGGCATACATCAGAAAAGTTAACTACCAATGTGGTGTCGTGGAAGATAGTTGTATCTGTTATTTCACAAACGAAATAAATGAATCCAAAATTATCTACATAAACATCTTGTGCAATATCATTGGAACGACTCCCGCCTTGAATAATCCAATCCAGGTATGAGCTTTGAGCTTTTATTATGAGGGAGAAACACAGTATTAAAATGAAAGGAAATAATAATTTCCATAAATTAAAATTTAACATAACTACTCCAATAATTGTAAATATTATTTAACAAAAACCATCTTTTTGGTTTCGATAGTATTTTCTACTCAAGGGTTTTTACACCCTTAAGTACTTTTAACCACAGGTGGTTTAACTAAGAAGTAGCCAAAACCCAGTGTAAAGAATAAGTAGATAAAAACAATTGACCAACCTAATGGGTTTAGGACTCCTGAAACAACTGTAATTGCTGTCATAACAAATGCTATTAGGTCGTATACAAATAATGCAAGTATAATTGCTTTTCTTGCATCTGATTCTACAGCATTTTTTGCAAACCAGCAAAGAAAGAAGTTACCGAATAGTGAAGCACCATATTCCCTTGCTGTAAACATTCCTCCATCGCCTAATGTTGCTCCAAATATTGAAAGCAATTTATCAGGTATGGCAAGTAATAGAACTCCAAAAGCAAGACAAAC
>JAOTUT010000519.1 GCA_029863735.1 Ignavibacteria bacterium | reverse complement strand
CTTCATACGCTGAAGCATTATTAGTGGGTAAGACTATAGAGGAACGCGATATTTCTGATTTGGAATTCCAGCTATCATTTGTTGACAATCAGGACATAATAAAAGTCTATACAAATTTATTAGCTGCTTCTCAAAGTCATCTCGCAGCATTTTTAAAACACATAATTGTTAGCAACTCCCAGCCTCCCGTCGACTAAATAGCTATGCAAGGATAACGAAGTAAAATGAATGGATCGTGTGGTGCAAACAGAAAGCAACTTTTTAGTTGCTTTCTGTTTATTAATAAAGATGTAAATTTTCCGTTAGTAAATATACTACCGGGAGCAAATAAAGAAGTTAATTCTTAATTATTTATTTATAAACCTGCTACTAATTATTAGTAAATGTTCGTACGTTTATTTAGTAAAGATAAACTTTTTAGGAAACAACACACTTGTTTATCACCATCTTTATAGCTCTAAGATCAATACTCAATACAACTCTCGGTATCTTACAAGGAATTAATTTCCATTTTCTCTCTATTCAATTATCTATTCAATGGAGGTTTTTATGAAACTTATTTCACTATTCTTTTCAATTATTTTTTTCTGTGTAACTACTCAATTAGGCCCCCAGGTTAAAGCAGGTGGGGAAGCCTTAGGAACTCAGACTTATGATAAGTATGAGAAGCCTGAATTCTGCGGGACATCCTGCCACACAGACTTTTACCAGCAGTGGAAACAAGCAATGATGTCACAGGCATATTCTCATCACTGGGATGAGATAGAATATTTCAAGCTTGCAGTTCCTCACGCAGAAAAAGATGAAAAAGTTGCTGAAGTAAAAGCTGGTTGCAACGGATGTCATGCACCAATTTCATTTTTAGTTGGTGATGTTCCTCCACCAAAACCCAAAATGAATTCAAGAGCAAATGAATCTGTTTCCTGCGATCTTTGCCACACTATTACTGGATTCAAAGGAGACACTCCCCACAATTTTAATTTCATTTCTAGTCCCGGCAATGTAAAGTACGGACCAAGAGGAACAGGTGAGTCACCAGAACACGAAATTCAAAAATCAGAGTTCATACAAACTGCAGAGTTTTGCGGCACCTGTCATAATGAAATGAGTCCTTTTGGAGTATGGGTCAAATCAACACATCTGGAATGGAAGGAAGGACCTTACTCGAAAGAAGGAGTACCCTGCCAGAAGTGTCATATGACACAGGCAGAAGGAGTTTCAGCAGATGTTGGCAATAAGTATCCCGATGTCTGGCAGCATCTATTTCACGGTGCGCATGATCCCGGAAAAATCAGAGGAACTATTGAGTTAAGAATTCATCCAGATATCAGGGAAGCTGAACCCCTAGAGGTAATTCGGTTCACAGTTGCTTTATTTAATCAGAAAACCGGACACAAATTTCCAACAGGATCTGTTGAAGATAGAATTGTGTGGATGCATGTTGAAGCCGTAGATGCTGCAGGGAAAGTATATCATTTGCCTATTGATAAAAAAGGATTTGAAGGAGAAGAATATACTATTGGTGCGGATGTTCTTGCATACCAGGACATGGGTATTGCTCTCGACGACCCGAACTTTAAAGGAGTTCAGAGAGATGGAATTCCGATCGGTGACAGAATTTTCAGAAAGCCTTACTTTGATCCGCAGGGAAGAATGACAATCCAGCAGTGGAATACAGCATCGCAAGGCGTTGATTATAGGATTGGTCCGAGAGAAACAAAGCTTGAGACTTGTACCTTTACAATTCCTGCAGATGCAGCTCCAGGACCGATGAAAGTAACAGCAGTGCTTAATTATCAGAAGCTTGTTAAACCCGTTGCCGATTTTCTGGGAGTGCCTGAAGAGGAGGTAGAAATTATTAAAGTAAATGATCAATCAACTTATGTGACGGTGTTACCGTGATTTGTCACCCCGAATTTATTTCAGGGTCTCTTATTTAAAAAAAGATGCTGAAATAAATTCAGCATGACTTAATCAAAAGAGGATTAAAATGAAAAAAATATTTACACTCACAGTTTTATCTTTAATCATACTA
>JAOTUT010000043.1 GCA_029863735.1 Ignavibacteria bacterium | reverse complement strand
CATAAATCAAAACCTTCATCTAATTTTTTCAGTAGACTCTGTATCTCCTGAGGGTCATCCTGTAAATCTGCATCCATAGTGATTATTGCATCACCACTTGCAGCTTTAAAACCGACCTGTAAAGCCGCAGATTTGCCATAATTTTTTCTGAAGCTTAAATATTTGAATCGGTTATCAGTCCTGGTAATCTCTTTCAACTTTTGCAGAGAAGAATCTGTACTACCATCATCGACAAGTATTACTTCATAATTAATATTAATTCTACTTATTGCTTTTCTTAATTCATGGCTGAGAGGAATGATGGACTCTTCTTCATTGTAAAGAGGAATTACAATGGAAATTTTTTTAAAAGAAGATTTTACACGTTCAGATTGATGCGATCGATTTGGTCTATGATGATATCGTTTTCTACGGCTGTTGTACCGTTTATATCCAACATTTTGCTGCTTTTGAGAATCCTGCTTTATTTCCTTTTCTTCCACTAATTAAGTCTCTTCCAAATAAATGTAATTGTCCCAAAACGTTAAATTTTCATCATTTAACTATATTTCAAAGTTAACCCAATCCTAAATGAAATACAATCTCACTGTAATGCCTCCTTATTAAGGCGACTCTGCTACAAGAGTTTATTGTAATAATCTTAATCTTGACTTTTTTGTATAGATAATGTACATTTGAACCCGAAAACAGAAATGATTGTTGGAATATAAAACGTTAATATTTAAGGAATATAGATGAGCTCTACCGAAGTTTCAAGAATAGAAGAACTGGCAAATAAAGAATATAAGTATGGTTTCGTCACAGATATTGAAACTGACACTCTGCCAAAGGGATTGAATGAAGATATCATCAGACAACTTTCTGCAAAGAAGAATGAACCGGAATTTATGCTTGATTGGAGATTGAAGGCCTACCGACATTGGTTAACAATGAAGGAGCCTCACTGGGCTAATGTTAAATATTCTCCTGTCAATTATCAGGATTTATCTTATTACTCAGCCCCAAAGAAGAAACCAACATTAAAAAGTTTAGATGAAGTTGATCCTGAGCTACTTGATGTTTACAAAAAACTCGGAATCTCACTCGATGAACAAAAAAGATTAACAGGTGTTGCAGTTGATGCCGTGTTTGATAGCGTATCTGTTGCAACTACTTTTAAAGATAAATTGAATGAACTTGGGATTATTTTTTGTTCATTTTCGGAAGCAGTAAAAAATCATCCTGAATTAGTTAAAAAATATCTCGGAAGTGTTGTGCCTTATACTGATAACTTTTACGCTTCATTAAACTCTGCAGTATTCAGTGACGGTTCGTTTGCATATATCCCAAAAGGTGTTCGTTGTCCGATGGAACTGTCAACTTATTTCAGAATTAACGCAGCAAACACAGGACAGTTTGAACGAACTTTAATCGTTGCCGAAGAAGATTCATATGTCAGCTATCTTGAAGGTTGTACAGCACCAATCAGAGATGAAAACCAGCTGCATGCTGCGGTGGTTGAACTAATTGCACTAGACAACGCACAAATAAAATATTCCACAGTTCAGAATTGGTATCCCGGTGATAAAGAAGGTAAGGGGGGGATTTATAACTTCGTAACTAAACGTGGAATTTGTAAAGGAGAAAATTCAAAAATATCCTGGACTCAGGTTGAAACCGGATCGGCAATTACCTGGAAATATCCGAGTTGCATTTTACAGGGAGATAATTCTGTTGGTGAGTTTTATTCTGTTGCTCTAACAAACAATTGGCAGCAGGCAGATACCGGTACAAAGATGATTCACTTAGGAAAGAATACGAGAAGCACAATAATTTCAAAGGGTATTTCTGCAGGAAAAAGTCAAAACAGTTACCGGGGACTTGTTAAGATTGCTAAGAAAGCTGAAAATGCTCGCAACTTTTCGCAATGCGATTCACTTCTGCTTGGAGATAAATGTGGTGCTCATACTTTCCCATATCTGGAAATAAATAATTCTTCAGCAAAAATGGAGCATGAAGCAACGACTTCAAAGATTGGTGAAGATCAAATCTTCTATTTGAATCAAAGAGGAATATCTACTGAAGATGCAATTGGTTTAGTTGTAAACGGCTATTGCAAAGAAGTTTTCGCAGAACTTCCTATGGAGTTTGCAGTGGAAGCTCAGAAATTATTAAGTGTAAGTCTAGAAGGAAGTGTTGGGTAAAAATTAAAAAGTCAAAAATAAAATTTCAAAAGGAATATTATAAAAATGTTAGAGATTAAAAATTTACACGCAGGTATTGAAGGAAATGAAATACTCAAAGGAATTAACCTTAAAGTAAATGCTGGTGAAATGCATGCGATTATGGGTCCTAACGGCTCCGGGAAAAGCACGCTTGCACAGGTTCTTGCCGGAAGAGAAGAATATGAAGTAATCTCTGGAGAAGTTATTTACAATGGAAGAAATCTGCTTGAATTAAATACGGAAGACCGGGCAAGAGAAGGTATTTTCCTTGCATTCCAATATCCGGTTGAAATACCAGGTGTATCCAACACTAATCTTTTAAAAACGGCTTTAAATGAAATACGAAAATACCGTGGTGAAGAAGAATTAGACACTATAGATTTTCTATCGCTCATTAAAGAAAAAATGAAATTGGTGGAACTCGACCAGAAATTTTTAAGTAGATCAGTGAACGAAGGGTTTTCGGGTGGTGAAAAGAAAAGAAACGAAATTTTCCAGATGGCAGTGATGCAGCCAAAGCTTGCAATACTTGATGAAACAGATTCTGGACTTGATATAGATGCTTTAAAGATAGTTGCAAACGGTGTAAATAAACTTCGCACAAAAGATAATGCTACAATTTTGGTAACACATTATCAAAGACTTTTAAATTACATCGTTCCAGATTTCGTGCACGTTCTTTACAATGGAAAAATAGTCAAATCTGGTGGCAAAGAGCTCGCCCTGAAACTGGAAGAGAAAGGTTATGATTGGGTTAAAAACGGAAAATTAGAGGAAGTGGTTAATCAGTAATGGATAAAACAATAGATATTAAAGATTGGTATATCTCAAACTTTGGTGAGTTTGAGAAAAGATTGAATGGCGGGAAAGAAAATTCTATTCACCAAAAAAGAAAAGAAGCTCTCTCAAACTTCAGTAAGCTTGATTTTCCAACAATCAAAGATGAAGAATGGAAATACACAAGTATTGCTCCATTACTTAAAAATAATTTTGTTCCATCCTATGAAAAGAAAAATGTTTCAAAAGAATTCGTAAAATCATTGTTGTTTGATGAAATGGAACATAGCTTAATCGTATTTATTAATGGAAGATACTCAGCTGAAAATAGTGTTCTTCTAAATTTGCCTGAGGGAGTAATTATTGGCAGCATTGCAGAAGAAATAAAAATTAAAAACGAAATCTTACTAAAACACTTCGGAAAATATGCTGACCATCAAAATCACATTTTTACAGCATTAAGTACAGCTTATACTGAAGATGGCGCTTTCATTTATATTCCTGCAGGGAAGATTGTTGAGAAACCGATTCATATTATTTTTATAACTGATTCAGGCGATGAAAAAATATTAACTCAACCAAGAAATCTTTTTGTGGCTGAAAAAAGGTCACAGGTAACAATCATTGAACATTACGCATGTGAAGAAGAGAGCACTTACTTCACAAATGCAGTTACAGAGATTGTTACTGAAGAAAATGCTGTTGTGGATCATATAAAACTTCAGGAAGAAAGTAAAAAGGCTTTCCACATTGCAAGGATGGAAGTTGATCAGGAAAGGAATAGTAACTTTAGCTCACACCTAATTTCTACCGGTGCTGATCTGACAAGAAATGAATTCAATGCAAGATTTAATGATGAAGGTGGCGAATGCACTCTGAATGGGTTGTATATGATTGATGGCACACAGCTTTTTGATGCACACACTTTAATGGATCACGCAAAACCACATTGCAACAGTCACGAGCATTATAAGGGCATTCTTGATGATAAATCGCGCGGAGTGTTTAATGGAAAAGTAATCGTTAGACAAGATGCTCAAAAAACGAATGCATTCCAGGAGAATAATAATATCCTGCTTTCAGATGAATCTTTGATAAATACAAAACCTCAGCTTGAAATTTTTGCAGATGATGTTAAATGTTCGCACGGTGCAACGATTGGACAGATGGATGATGATGCAAAATTCTATCTGAAATCCAGGGGCATTGGTGAAGAGGCAAGCAAAGGAATACTTCTGCATGCTTTTGCAAGTGATGTAGTAACATCTATCAAAATAGAATCTGTAAGAAATTACATTGAAGAAATTATCACTAAAAAATTTAATTAATAGAGAACTTAATGAGTACCGAAGCTGAAGCAGCTGTAGCTGTTTCAAATAAGAGTTATGATGTTGAAAGGATTCGCGAGGATTTTCCTATACTCAAGAAAAAAGTTCACGACAAAAATCTTGTTTATCTCGACAATGCTGCTACTACTCAAAAGCCAACCTATGTAATAGACCGAGTGAATAAATATTACACAACAATGAATGCAAATATTCATCGCGGTGTTCATGCTCTTAGCCAGGAAGCCACAGAAGCTTTTGAAGGGGCTAGAATTCAAATCAAGCAGTTCATCAATGCTCTCGGTAAAAACCAGATTATATTTACAAGAGGAACCACCGAGGCTATTAATCTTGTTGCGAGCTCTTATGGAAGAGCAAATGTAAATGAAGGTGATGAAATAATTATTTCTCATATGGAACATCATTCCAATATAGTTCCCTGGCAGATGTTGTGTAAAGAAAAAAATGCCAAACTAAGAATAATTCCAATTAACGATAATGGCGAATTGATTTACGAAGAATTTGAAAAATTAGTAAATGAAAAAACAAAGTTTATTTCGATTGTTTACGTATCGAATTCATTAGGTACGATAAATCCAGTTAAGAAAATAATTAATTATGCACACCAATTTAAAATCCCTGTATTAGTTGATGCAGCACAGGCTGTAAATCATATTAAAGTTGACGTTCAGGATCTGGATTGCGATTTTCTTGCTTTCTCAGGACATAAAATTTACGGACCAACCGGTATCGGTGCACTATACGGTAAAGTTGAATTGCTTGATACAATGCCTCCCTACCAAGGTGGCGGTGATATGATCTCAAAAGTTACATTTGATGAGACAACTTACAATGAGCTCCCACATAAATTCGAAGCTGGAACCCCAGACATTGCTGGAGCAATAGGCCTTGGAGCAGCTATAGAATATGTATCCAAGATAGGAATTGAAAATATTAAAGATCACGAAACCAGTTTACTCGAGTATGCAACTAAGCAAATTGCAGAAGTACCGGGATTGAGGATTATCGGGCAAGCAAGAGAAAAAACTAGTGTGCTCTCCTTCGTTTTGGAAAATATTCATCCTCATGACATTGGAACATTCCTTGATTTTGAAGGAGTCGCAATCAGGACCGGACATCACTGCACACAACCGGTAATGCAGAGATTTAATATTCCTGCAACATCACGAGCTTCATTCGCAATGTATAACACAAAAGAAGAAGTTGATGTTTTGGTGAACGGCTTGAAAAAAATTATTGAGGTGTTTGGATAATGAACCAGGAATTAAGAGAACTTTACCAGCAGGTAATTTTAGATCATAATAAAAGTCCGAGAAACTTTCGGCAAATGGAAAATGCAACTCAACATGCAGAAGGTTATAATCCGCTGTGTGGAGACCACATTGATGTGTATTTATTAATTGAGGATAGTGTAGTAAAAGATGTTTCATTTAAAGGAGAAGGTTGTGCTATATCGAAAGCTTCGGCTTCATTGATGACTCAAATATTAAAAGGAAAAACGAAAGAAAAGGCTGAAAAACTTTTTGAAAAATTTCACGATCTGGTTACAGGAAAGCTGGGAGAAAATCCCGAAATCGACGAACTTGGTAAACTTGCCGTGCTCGCAGGTGTTCAGGAATTTCCTGTAAGAGTAAAGTGTGCTTCGCTTGCCTGGCACACAATGATTAATGCTTTACATAATAAAGAAGAAAAGGTTTCAACACAGTAAGAAAACGAGTGAGAAGATGCCAGAATTAAATAAACAAGAACTCGAAGAAAAAATAATTCAGACTTTAAAGTCTTGCTACGACCCTGAGATACCAGTGGATATTTTTGAGTTGGGTCTCATTTATGAAATTGGAATTGATGATAAAGCTAATGTTAATATTAAAATGACCTTAACTTCACCTGCCTGCCCTGTTGCGGGATCACTTCCTCCAGAAGTGGAAGGAAAAGTAAAAGCTATTCCTGAAGTGAACGATGCTAAAATAGAATTAGTCTGGAGTCCACCGTGGGATAAAGATATGATGTCGGAAGTAGCAAAAGTAGAATTAGGTTTTATGTGAGAATCCAAATTGTCATTCTGTGCAAGCGAAGCGCGACACGGAATCCAAGTTAAATGATTCCTGCTTTCGCAGGAATGACAGAGAATATTAAACAAAAATAAAAAAGGATATCAATAATGTTCAATGTAAGTTCAAGACCACCAATGTATGATCAAAATGCTGTGCAGCCAATGAGAGATGAATTAGTCGCCGTCGGTTTCACAGAATTATTAAATGCAAAAGAAGTTGAAGATGCAATTAAAGTAAATAACAACGAAACTGTATTTGTGATGATAAACTCTGTTTGCGGATGTGCAGCAGGAAGTGCCAGACCAGGAGTTTCACTTGCGTTGCAAAATGATGTTATTCCAGATAAACTTTATACGGTCTTTGCCGGACAGGAAAGAGATGCTGTTGATAAAACAAGAGAACTGGTAGGAAATGTTCCCCCATCCTCTCCCAGTTTTGCGTTATTTAAAAATGGCGAGCTCATTCATTTCATGCACAGACATGAAATTGAAGGAAATATGCCACAGCAGATTTCTGAATACTGGCGGGAGATTTTTAATGCGCAGTGCTCAAAGCAGGGTCCATCTATTCCGGCAGAGCATTTCGCAAAAGTAATGCACGCAAAAGCTTGTGGTTCAAAGATACCTTTGTATCAAGGATGAGTAAGTCATGCTGAATTTATTTCAGCATCTTAAGTTAAAACTAGAGACCCTGAAACAAGTTCAGGGTAAAAAATTATGAAATTTAGTACACAAGAAGAATATGGATTAAGGCTATTGCTGAGAATCGCAAAAAGCGATTCTCCCAATGGTCTTACTATTCCTGAACTCAGTGAAGTCGAAGGTCTCTCGTCTGCAAACACTGCGAAGATTTTAAGAGCTTTAAGACTGGCTGGTTTTATCGATAGTGCAAGAGGACAAACAGGCGGCTATAAGTTAAATCAACCTGCTGATAAAATTCTAATAAGCGATGTACTGACTGCACTTGGCGGAAAACTTTACGAACAAGACTTTTGCAGCCTACATGCCGGTGTGGAAAACATCTGCACTAACTCAATTGATTGTAGCATCCGATCGGTTTGGAAAACAGTTCAGAATGTTCTTGACAGTGTGCTAAGCAAGTTCACCCTTCAGGACCTTCTGGGTAAAGAAGAAGATGTCGAAGCGCTTGCAAGTAATTTTGCAGAAGAATTAGAAGCGCGGTTCAACAAGAATTAAAAAGATCAATCCCCTTCCCAACCACTACCTGGAACATTGTAACCTTCAGTCTTCAAACTTTCATAAGATTTATAAATCGTTATCTCAACTTCATTGGTCTGGTAATAACCTCTTGAACTTACTTTCACACCATTCACTTCTTTACTGAGTTTTACGGCAGCATATAATTTATCCTCAGCAATCAAATCATTATCCATGGTTGCCTTCTTACCCGGAATGTTCGACAACGCCCAGTAAATTCCCTTTTTTGCATTTTGATAAGCAACATCAATATCCTGTTCAGTTTTCGCTTGAGCTAGTAAACTCACTGGTAGATATAAAAACAAACTGAGTATGAATGCACTTTTCATATTTTCCTCTTCTTTTGGAACGAATTTTAATCAATCAAAAAATGAATAACAAGAGTTGATTTTTAGTGATTTGAAGCTCTTATGGAAACTAAAACTTGACAGAATAGTTTCCGATCTCTATATTAGAAACCAGAAAAACGAAAATAGTTTCCAAGGGTTATATGGATGAACAAAATAAAATAGTCGAATTAACTGAAGAAAAATTCTTCAGAGATGGTTTTTACAAAACAACTATGGATGAAGTTGCTTCAGAATTAAAAATGAGCAAGAAAACCATCTACAAATTTTTTCCATCCAAAGATGAACTGGTGATGGCAATTGCAAAACATTTTATGGAAGGAATGAAAAGAAAAATTCTTCCGGCATTAAACTCCGATAAAAACGCAATTGAAAAACTTGCTGAACTAAATCACATTCTGGCAAAAACTTCAGAAAAAATTTCTTCAAAGAGAATGGATGAGATTAGAAATCATTTCCCTGCTCTGTGGAATGAAATAGATAATTTCAGGACAAAAATGATGTTTGGAAATATCACCAAAGTTATCGACCAAGGAAAAGCAGAAGGTTTGTTTATTGATTATCCAACTCCAATAATAATGAACACCTTGGTTTCCTCAGTCAGAGCAATTGTAAATCCTGAATTCATACTTAACAACAATTTTTCCATCAGTGAAGCAGCATTGTATGCTTTCAAAGTAATAATAGGGGGGATTGTAACAGAAAAGGGAAGAAAAATTTTTAACAAAACAATTAATAAGATGTAATTATGAAACGACTACTAATTATAGCTCTTCTGTTAATGAGTGGAGATTTTATTATTTCGCAAACGCAGCTTACTCTTGAAGACTGCTATGAAAAAGCAAGGATAAACTATCCGCTTATCAAACAGAAGGACTACATTAAAAAAACTAAAGATTACAGTGTGAGTAATGTTTGGAACGGTTATTTTCCGCAAATAACAGTTCTGGGGCAAGCAACCTATCAGTCGGAGGTAACACAGGTTCCTTCGCTCTTGCCGGGAATAATAATTCAAAGTCTATCAAAAGATCAGTATAAAGTTGTAGCTGATGTCACTCAGGCTATTTATGATGGCGGGATAATGAGTTCACAAGCGGGGATTCAAGAATCAGTGAGTGAAATTGATAATCAAAAAATCGAAATTGAATTATTAAAGATAAAAG
>JAOTUT010000518.1 GCA_029863735.1 Ignavibacteria bacterium | reverse complement strand
ATTAGCTAAAAATTTTTAGCGTTATTTATCTTTTTTAATTCATTTCATTCTTGAAGCATTATGCTAAAAAATAAAAATTATAGTGTTTTTATGTGCCTTAGATTTAATGTTTAGTTATTGATTAAACAAAAAAAAGTTACTCACTAATAATCATACTTCTAACAAATTTAAATTTTGAATGAACAGATTTTTTAACTTTCTGGTAATATTCACAACTCAAAACTTTCTAAGTGCATTAAGAACAAAAATGATATTATCTATAGGTGCTGAATTGTATATTTGCTATACAGTTACTAAATAATTTACTGCTTCAGATTTTAACCTATTTATAGTGGAGTAAAAATGTTTGATTGGGATTGGAAAATTGAAAACAAAGAATATTTGCAAAAGACAATTGAAAGATGTAGACGACAGGAAATTATCCTCCCCACCTTTAATGAATTAAAACACCCTGATACGATTTCAGAATCTATTCAAAAAAAACTTGAGAAAATTGATTTACAGGAACTAAATCCTTTAAACTTATTCAGAATAAACTGGCGCAATGATCCTGTAACCGGGCGTATTGGCGGGATTAATTACTTGGAAATTCCCCGGGAAATAACTGGAGTAAAACCACGAATAATCGGACTTGTTGGAAAATTCTTTCCAACTGGTGCTCATAAGGTTGGCGCAACTTATGGATGTTTAGCTCCATATCTTGTCAGCGGAAAAATGAATCCAGAATATCATAAAGCTGTCTGGCCTTCTACTGGAAATTATTGTCGAGGTGGTTCATTTAATTCGGCATTGTTGTCAGTGCATGCAGTTGCAATTCTTCCCGAAGAAATGAGTAAAGAACGATTCGATTGGCTTAAAGAAATTGGCGCAGAAGTATACGCTACACCCGGTTGTGAAAGCAACGTAAAAGAAATTTATGATAAGTGCCACGAACTTGAAGCAGAGAGCGATGAATATCTTATTCTAAACCAGTTTGATCAATTTGGCAATGCTGTTTGGCATTATGAAGTTACCGGATTCACGATTGAGGACTTATTCAACCAAATAAAAAAAGGAAAGCAAAGATTAAGTGCATATGTAAGCGCAACTGGTTCTGCAGGAACTTTAGCTGCTGGTGATTATCTTCGAAAAAAAATTCCTTCATTAAAAGTTTTAGCCTCTGAAGCTTTACAATGTCCAACTTTGTTAATGAATGGTTTTGGAGGACACAGAATAGAAGGAATTGGAGATAAGCATGTTCCCTGGATTCATAACGTTAAAAATACAGATGCAGTTGCAGCCATTGATGACGAGCAAACTTTAAGAATACTGAGATTATTTAATGAACCTGAGGGACATAAATGGTTAACACAGTTAGGTGTGAAAAAATATGAAATAAATAAATTACCTTACCTGGGTATTTCATGTATTTGTAATATGTTGAGCGCAATAAAATTAGCGAAATATTTTGAGTATAACGAGGATGATATCATCTTTACAGTTTTCACAGATTCAGTCGAACTTTATAAATCAAGACTGAATGAAATGAACAATGAATGGGGAAAATACACTGAAAGACAGGCTGAAGTAGATTGGACTAGCATTTTCAAATATCAGGGAGTAGATTATTTTAAAGAATTATCTTACAATGATAAAAAAGCTATTCATAACTTAAAATATTTTACCTGGGTTGAACAGCAAGGGAAAAGTGTTGAGGAACTAAATGCTCAGTGGTATAATGAAAATTACTGGAGGGAAAGATTTTCCATCGTTCCGAAATGGGATGAGATGATTAAAGATTTTAATCGCCAGGTTGGTTTAAAGGTTTAAAATAATTGGTAACAAAGATTTTAACTATGCCAGATAGACAAGTAAAAATTCTTAAAAATGTTTTTTTATCTACTGATGAAAACCGACTTAAATTAGTTGACATTCAATTTTCAAATCATATTGAAAAAATAATTGCCAGAACTTCTAAAGAGATTGGTTGGAAAGAAATTAATTCACCTGAAAAGCGGACAAAAGTCATTCAACATTTATCAAAATCTGAATATTCTGC
>JAOTUT010000517.1 GCA_029863735.1 Ignavibacteria bacterium | reverse complement strand
GCTTCTGGAATAAATGGTAATGAATTCCGGGACACCAAGAAAATGATCCTTCTGAAATGACAATTTAATATTGTTTCTTTTAATCCCTCCGATTAGTAATTTCTCGGAGGGATTTTTTTGTAAATGCATTTCAAGCTTAATTAAAATTATTCTAATAAAATACCATGAGAGGAAAACGTGAGAAAAATTACTTTCATTATAACTTTTCTTTCAGCCTTTTTTTGTGTAACACTTAGTTTTGCACAAGTCTCACCCAAAAAAGGTGTAACGCCACCAGCCAACTTTGCGGAATTTCAGCAGATGATTCAAAGCGAATATTCGAATGGATATTATGCAGATAAGTTTAAAGAAAGGAAAGAAATAAGAGAACAAATTTCACAGGGATTACTACCGAAATCTGTTCTAGTGACAGATACAGTCTATGCACTTACCTTGATGGGACAATATACCAATTTATCTGGATTTTATACTCAGCAAGATTTTCAATCTTACCTTTACGATGGACCTAATCCAACAGGAACAGTCACTGACTATTATACGGAAGTTTCTTACAACCAGCTTTACTTTACCGGGGATGCTAAGGGTTGGTATGATATGCCTCGCACGCTTGAAGAATATGAGGGAGGAAACAACGGCTTAGGCTCGCAAGGGGGACCACGTTTTGTTTGGGAAATATTACAAGTTTCTGATCCAACTTTAAATTATGCAGACTACATTCAGTATTATGATGGTCAGGGAAAGCCGCGCATCGGATTTGTAGCTGTAGTTCATTCAGGGGCAGATGCAGCAGCGGGAGCATTCAATATTTGGTCACATAGGTGGAATTTTACAGTATATAGTAACCAGGCATTTATTACCAACGATATTGATCCTGTTTCTGGACAAAATGTAATTATTGATGGAAATTATGCAATTATGCCAGAAAGAGAAGGTGCGAGTAATAATAGTGGACCAATTAAAACAATTGGTGTATTTGCACATGAATTTGGGCACATATTTGGAATTCCTGACCTATATGATACTGATGGATCGTCTGAAGGTCTAGGAAACTGGTGTTTAATGGCAGGTGGAGCTTGGGGAGGTAATGGTTCTTCACCGGAAATCCCGGTTCATATGAGTGCATGGGTAAAAAAGGAACTTGGGTGGGTAACACCAATTAATATTACTTCGTATGAAGATGCACTTGCAGTACCCAACGTAGAAGAAAATCCTATTATTTACAGAATGTGGCGAGATGGTACAATTACTAATCAATATTTTCTGATTGAAAACAGACAGAAGATTGGATTCGACGTAAACATTTACGATTCAGGTTTTCTTATTTTTCATGTAGATGATTCACAGAGTGGTAACCAAAACGAAAATCATTATAAGGTCGATCTTGAACAAGCAGATGGATTTCGTAATCTGAATAACGGACAAGGTAGAGGTGATGCCGGAGATCCTTTCCCAGGTGCTTCACAAAACAATAGATTCGATTGGAATACAAATCCTAACAGCAAGGACTATTCATTGCTAGAAACGTATGTCTCTATCAGGAACATTTATGAAGATGGAAATATTATGGTTGGGGATTTTGAAGTTGGTCCACGATCTGGTGTTTATGCATTTGGTGATCCAATTACAGTTGATTTTGGTGAGGTTGAGGTTGGGACAAATAGTATTGTTAAAACAGTTGTTCTGGCAAATTACGGTGTACAGGATTTAGTAATTACTGATATTCCCTCAACTTCTGGAAATTTTAATTTGGAATCAACAATAACTTTCCCGGTTACTCTGTCAACATTTGATTCGCTCACAATAGATTTTAGGTTCTCGCCATCTACTTTAGGAAATTTTACCGAAGTGTACTCTATATCTTCGAACGATCCTACATTTTCAGGTTTTACCCTTTTAGGTTCCTCGTATATAAATTATCCCGCATTGGATAAAACATTTTATGCTTCATCCGGTAATCAAAACAATGGCGAGATATTAACTATTGATCCAGTTACAGGAACTGGAACATTACTTGGTCCTTCATCATTCGATGGAGTGAAGA
>JAOTUT010000516.1 GCA_029863735.1 Ignavibacteria bacterium | reverse complement strand
AAGTTTCACTTGTATCAGCGATTGATATGAAAGATGATATGAAAAATGCAGTTACGTTACTTACTGTTCACAGTGCCAAAGGTTTAGAATTCCCGATTGTTTTTATTTCGGGATTAGAAGAAGAAATATTTCCTTTAGCGAATAGATTCAGTGAAGATTCTACGGTTGAAGAAGAACGAAGACTTTTTTATGTGGGAGTAACCAGAGCCGAACAAAAAGTATATCTTTCGCATGCAAGGAGTCGTTATCGTTTTGGAGAGGTAGCATACCAAAGCCGTTCTCGGTTTATAGATGAGATTGAACCATCTACCATTCAGGAAATTAATGGAGGTATTGGTAGAAAAGCGAATCGAAAAACCAAAAAAGAACTTTTTTACGAGTACTTTAACTCCGTTGATTATGATGATTTTGATCAGGAAAATAAAGTTGTAAGAATTGGCAGTCGAGTAATGCACGAAAAATTTGGACTAGGAAAAGTTATAGATGTAACCGGTGCGGGCGATCAGGTTAAAGCTACTGTATCGTTTGAAGGAAATAATTTGCGACAACTGATGTTGAAGTTTGCAAGATTGAAAATTCTGCACTGATCTCTTTTTTCAGATTTAAATCAATCATTTTTCCATAATATTATTTTTGTATAGGTAAATTACTATGTCATTTGCTCCGAAGAAATTAGCAATTCTAGTTGGTGGTGGACCTGCTCCTGGAATAAATAGTGTTATTGGCGCAGCTACAATCAGAGCAGAAGTTGAAGGCATTGAAGTTATTGGAATTAGGGATGGCTTTAAATGGATTATGGAAGGCGATACTTCCCACGTAAAGGAATTGACAATTCATAATGTAAGCCGCATTCACTTTAGAGGAGGTTCGTATATAGGAATTTCAAGAGCAAATCCTACTAAAGATGATGTACATCTTGAAAATGCAGTAACTTCTCTTTTACGTTTGGATGTTGATAAGCTGATTACAATAGGTGGTGACGATACAGCGTTTAGTGCATTAAAAGTAAATGAAGTAGCTGCTGATAGAATAAGAGTTGTTCACGTTCCTAAGACAATTGATAATGATCTTGATCTACCACATGGAATTCCAACTTTTGGTTTTCAAACAGCAAGACATATAGGTGTTGAAATAGTTAAAAGCCTTATGGTAGATGCTCAGACTACATCCCGCTGGTATTTTATAGTTACTATGGGAAGAAAAGCAGGGCATCTTGCCTTAGGCATAGGAAAGGCAACGGGTGCAACATTAACATTAATACCAGAAGAATTTCCTGGAGATGTAATTAACTTCGAGCAAGTGGTTGATGTACTTGTTGGAACTATTATTAAGAGGCTAAGTTATGGAAGATCAGATGGTGTTGCAATTTTAGCTGAAGGTATTGTTGAAAGATTAAAGATTGAAGATCTTGAACAATTAGTAGATGTTGAAAGAGATGCTCATGATAATATAAGAATTGCTGAAGTGAACTTTGGAGAAATATTAAAATCTAGAGTTCAGCAGAAACTTAAAGAATTTGGTCTTAAAACAACAATCGTCGCTAAAAATATTGGTTATGAATTAAGATGTGCCGATCCTATACCATTCGATATGGAGTACACTCGGGATCTTGGTTTTTCTGCCTCTCAATTTATATTGAATGGTGGTAGTGGTGCAATGATATCAATACAAAATGGAAGGTTTGTTCCCCTCTACTTTAATGATATCCTGGATCCAATTACAAAGAGAACTAAAGTAAGAATGGTAGATCCCAGTTCAGAGTCATTCTATATTGCCAGAAGATATATGCTTAGGCTTAATAAAGCCGATTTTGATGACCCGCATGAACTAGCAAAACTTGCTGCAACTGCTCATATACCAATCGACGAATTTAAGAAAAAGTTCTATTACCTTATTGAGAATGATTTGTTATACAAGCATGTTGAAGATGGGAATATTTTTCTTGCCACCTCAGAGAGCAACTTAGCTCATAAATCTCTTGGCAATACGTTGCTTAATGGCGATGAGATTGATCAGAAGATAAGTCCAGAATAATAAATAGATTTTT
>JAOTUT010000515.1 GCA_029863735.1 Ignavibacteria bacterium | reverse complement strand
GGATTATCCGCAATAGCTACAACAATAGCGGAAACATTTGTATCTGCTAAAAAAACCGGATTCAGAAATTCCAACTTATCAATTATTGAATTGTAAAACTTTTCGGCTTCGATTGGTCTTATTGATGAAGAATAAACAATAAAATTAAAAGTTGCATTATTATCATCTTCATAAATCTCATCAATGAGATTGTTTTTGTCAATTGTTAATTCAATATTATGCTGACCTACGAGCCCAAAAACAGGGACAGAAAGCTGAATTTGTTTTTTATAGAGCGGTATGGAAATAAAAAATTCATAGAAGAAACTCTCATTTCCATTGTAAAAATCTTTTATTGTAATCGATACAGAATCACCCGACACTTTGCCAAAATTAATTAATTCAACTTTAATCTTGACTGAATCATTAATATCAAGGGGAAAATCATCAAGAAGAGCAAACGAACTACTGGTGATTTTAAAGTTTGGCTTTGGCGGTAAATTAAGTCCAATTATTGGGTCACCAAAAAATATATTGCAGTAATTAAATGCCCGGTTCACGTCACCTGTTCCATATTGGTTAAGCAGCTGAAGTTTCGCTTCGTAATGAATTTGAGAGATGACAGGCAAGGAATCGAGTAAAAGATTTTGATAAAAAAGCTGCGGATAATTAACAGAAGTTGATACATAACCAAAGCTGGAATTTCCAAGATAGCCAATTGCCCGACCGTCTGGAGAGCCGGAAATAAATAATTCACTAAAAGCATTGACATTCGGTTCAGCGAATTTGCCCGTTGAGCAACCAAAATCCGAAATTAAAGATAATCGATCATTGAAGGCGGGTTTTAAATCAACAACTTCTGTAATTCCATTGTCCCAGGTTTCTGTTCCGCTGTGTCCAATATAAGAAATAAATAAACCGCTGCTGTCAATAGCATTGTCGATTTGTTCACGAGTGTATGGACCAAAGTTAGTAGGAGGATTAAGTGTTTTGTAGAAATGAATTCCATCTCCACCAACTGGCGCGGGCGTCACCAAATTATTCAGGACGGAACTGTTTGCAGATTTTAATAATTCAAGCTGACTTGGATTGTTTGCATCGCCACCGCTAAAAAAAAGATATCGCTTGTTAAAATCATCATACATCCGGTTGAGATAAATCTGATGCTTGTTCAGATAAAAATTTACTTCAGCATTTGTTACAGCAGGAATTCTTGCTACGAACATCTGAGGAAGATTAACGTCTGAGCTATCCCACATTGTAAACCAGACATCGCTGACCGGATTACCATAAGAAGGGACAAGATTTTCTCTGAATACTGCTGGAGCTGGAGTGATTTTATTTTTGTAATCATAATTAGCATCGCCTAACAAAAGCAAATATGATGGCGATGGAGCAATCCAGTTTTGATTTGCATAATAAAGAAAATCTTTAATTGCTTCAGGTTTAGCATACCCAAATGAAAATTCATCGTAGATATCATCGACATAAATTAATTCATTTCTTGTTTCATAATTATTATTGATGAAATCAATGTACTGCTCTGCAGATGATTGAAGAACTCTATTTGTAATCGCGATGTAATCTGCACCACGATTTGAATCACGCAGATTCACAAAAAATTTTTTCTTTTGAAATATCGGAGTCTCAGCAAGAATTTGCTTAATAATTATATATTCATCATTTGCGGCAATAGTATCTGTAAATGTTAAAATTGAGTTAGTGATGTTGAACGAATTAATTTTCTTAAATGATGGTTTGATTTTATAAACAACCATATTTCCAGATTGCAATGTTATATTTGAAACTTTAACAACTCTCTCTGCGGTGGCAAGGTTTTCATCGAAACGAATCAATAATGAATCGTTGGCTGCAACGTTGTATCGCTGATATTCAATATCAACCCAATCTATCAATGCCTGATGCCATCGCAGTGAATCATTCTGCATACCAAAAATCCGAACAAAATTATTTCCAGCGACTAATTGATTTGAATTGTAATCACCAGAAAAGTTCACTGTCTGCTTGTAGCTGAATATAATAGTATCCTGTGGTGAAGTTGAATTCAG
>JAOTUT010000514.1 GCA_029863735.1 Ignavibacteria bacterium | reverse complement strand
ATATGAAAAAGGTATTATTCCTGTTTGCCCTTCTTCTCATTTTTGCTCCGCTACTTTTATCACAGGAGTTCGATCACTTCTATAAAAACTTTATTGATGAAACTATGCGCATCGATTATTACCATATAGGAAATGCAACTGAAGAATTCATCACAATGGACCAAATTTATAAATATGGCATTTGGGCAGGCAGCAGAAAATATCTCGTTGATGATTTGAACATTGGGAGGTATTGCGTGAAAATCTATGATGCAGAGAGCAACCACCTAATCTATTCAAAAGGATTCGACAGTTATTTTGGTGAATACAAAACAAGCTCTGAAGGTCTGGAAGGAATTAAAAAAACTTTTCACGAATCGGTATTAATTCCTTATCCGAAGAATAAAATCATCATATCAATGGAACGAAGGGATGAAAAACAAAAACTCTTCGAATTTTATAGAAGAGAACTTGATCCAAACGATGTGATGATTATAAGAGATGAAGTTAAGAACAGACAGGTAAAAGTTTATGATGCTGAATCAAACGGAGATCCCCACAGCAAAGTAGATATTGTAATCGTCGGAGAAGGATACTCACTGGATAACAAAACTAAGTTTGAAAAAGATTTGAGGTATTTTTCTGATCTCTTCTTTAGTCAGGAACCTTATAAATCTCACGCAGACAAATTTAATATTCACGGAGTTTATAAACCTTCTGAAGACAGTGGCATCGATGAACCGCGTGCAGGCTTATTTAAGAATACCGTAACGAGCTGCACATTTAACTCAATGGGTTCTGAAAGGTACATATTAACTGAAGACAATAAAGCGGTACGAGATCTGGCAGCTAATGTACCTTACGATGCTATTTATATTATGATCAATCATTCGCGTTATGGCGGTGGTGGTATATATAATCTCTTTTGCACTTTTACAACTGACAACCAGTTTAAAGATTATCTCTTCCTTCACGAGTTCGGTCATTCATTTTCCGGACTTGCTGATGAGTATTATACTTCCGATGTACAGTATAATGATTTTTATCCCATTGGACTTGAACCGCTTGAACCTAATGTTACTGCTTTAACTAATACATCAGATATTAAGTGGAAGAAATTTCTTTTACCGGGTATAGAAATTCCAACACCCTGGAATAAAGCTGCTTACGATTCAATGGATTATAAATGGCAGGCAGAACGTAGAGCTTTGAACAATAAAATCGCAGAATTGAAAAAAAATAAATCTGCTACTGAAGTTATTCAGGCAGCAGAAAATGAATATACAAAAAAAGACAAGGAACACTCCCAGGTAGTGGATACTTATCTCAAAAAGAACAAGTACTTTGGAGATGTTGGTGCATTTGAAGGTGCGGGTTATGTTGCAAATGGAATGTACAGACCGATGCTTGATTGTATTATGTTCTCAAAAGGAAATAAACCTTTCTGTAAAGTTTGCGAAGCACATATTGTAAAGGTGATTGAACAATACGGTGAATAAATAATATATATGGTTGAGATAAAGTTTTTTTATATATCGTAAGGTTGAATAAATTTTAGAGAGTGGATAAAAAATTTTTTACAAATCTTTTAACGAAAGTTTCCCTCCGAACAACCGCTTACTTTGAGCGGCTGAAATTAACCGAACACACTTTTATGATTATTGTTGCAATCATCATCGGCTTGCTTGCCGGATTTGCAGCAATAGGAATAAGATTTCTTATAAGAGAAATATCTTTTCTTTCATTTCAGGGGCCGGGTAATCTACTCGAAAATATACTAGATACATCCTGGTATTGGATACTAATAATACCGGCAATTGGTGGATTGATTGTCGGACCGATTATTTATTTCCTGGCTCCGGAAGCAAAAGGGCACGGTGTTCCAGAGGTTATGCAGGCAATACTTCTTAAAGGAGGAAACATCAGACCTCGGGTTGCATTCATTAAAGCAATTGCTTCTTCAATTACTATTGGAACTGGTGGCTCGGTTGGTAGAGAAGGACCGATAATTCAAATTGGTTCAAGTCTTGGTTCAATGGTCGGACAGTTTCTACGTGTTCCCAGCAAAAGATTAAAAAC
>JAOTUT010000513.1 GCA_029863735.1 Ignavibacteria bacterium | reverse complement strand
ATGTAGCCGTCATCGTTGCCTTGTAGGCCTTGGGCCGTTTCATAAAAACCATTAAAATAAAGTCCGTCTTCCGGGTATGGGTACTTGTTCTGGTTGTCAACAACGGCTCCTATCTTCAGACCTATTAAATTTATGGTATATGGATTAACCACATTACCAATTACATTTCTAACCTGGTCAACCTGATACTTCCCGGTAAAAATAAGCTTTCCAAATTTTTCGAGTTGGGTTCCAAGTGCTAGTGAGGCACCATAAAAAATCTGCTTGTATTCACCAACCTGATTGCTCGTGTAAGTATTTCCGGTTGAAGAAACTATGTTAGAATAAACCTGAATATTGTTAAACTTATAATATGCGCTAAACTTGTAAGTATAATACGTGTTGAGAATTCGATAAGCAGTATAGTCCAAAATATATGCCCCATTGCTTGTCCCACCAAAAAGGAACAGTCCAAGCTCATTTCCGCTTTCTAAAAAATTAACATCTCTGATGTCCATGCCAAGTTGAAAGTTGTATACATTATTTATCAGGAAGCCCAGGTTTATTAATCTTGATATCCTTTCGCTTACAGAAAGAAAGATGTTAACATTTTTGCCTTCTTGTTCTAAGGTTAGATTTATGTCATCAAACAACCCCGTTGCCCGGAGATTTTTTAACCCCTCTTCCAGTGTGGAATACATTAACTTGTCACCAACCTTTACATCGAATTCTCTCTCAATTACTGTTTTACTTGTTTGGCTATTTATATTAATAGTTGAGATGGTTCCCACGCTAAAATCAAGTGTAAGTGTTCCGGTCTCTTCATTAAATGAAAAATTAGTAAAGTCAAAAAGGATATAGCCCTGTTTTTTGTATTGCATTATGATGTTTCTTGCGGCCCTGAAAATCGTTTTTCCTTCGAAGGGTTTTCCAATCATTGATTTTGAGATTCTCGCCTCTTCTTTATCAGAAATAGTTCCGTCCGAAATAATTTCTATTTTTTTGATTGTGGGATTAAGCGTATAAACAAATTTGACTTCAACGGAATCTTCGAGTGGGATTATGATGACACTCAGAGAATCAAATTTACCTGACTTATACGTCTCGTATAAATCAGAGTAAAGCTCAAGATTGGAAACAGAGTCTGATTTGAAATACTTTTCAAAATACGGTTTCTCAAAATCCTTCGGATTGTTTCTGTGTTTAATATTCTTATACCAAATCTCGCTCAAACCAGATTTTGCTATCTGGATGGAATCTATCTTTGATTTAATGTCGGGAATAAAATTCTTTGTATATAAATATCCTTCAAGAATTAATGAGTCAATCTTAAAAAGATTTGTAGTGGACCACACATCTATCTTAGGTGTCAAAACATAATCTGCATTTAATATTTCTTCTTCTTCGAGTCTTTTCATTGGGATGCTTACAATCTGATCAGCAACATTCCATGGAAATACAAGATCTTCTTCGCTCCGTAAACCGCTGGTCGTGTTAATAGCTATAATATAATCGGCTCCCATTTCTCTCGCTGTGCCAACGGGAATATTTGAAACTAATCCGCCATCAACAAGTGTTAGCGTGTCAACTATTACGGGTGCCAGCAGAAATGAAACGCTTGAGCTGGCTCTCATTGCACGAGCAAGTGAGCCACTTGATAAAACAACAAGATTACCATCCAATAAGTTTGTACACACGGCTCTGTATTTTATAAGTAAATCGTCAAAGCTATCTTGAGTAATCACCGGTGCGCTGAGGCAAATCATGGTCAGGTAATTTGAGAATCTAAGTCCTTCATTAAATGATGTTGGAATAATCGGAGTTAAACCATCCAGCCTAAGAGTAAGCAGCGAGCGATCCTCTGCAATTTTCTGATCAACAAAAAGCTCTCTTCTTTCTGAGGTGTTAGTTAATGAAAGTAATTTGTTCCAATCTGTATGCACAACTATCGAATCCATTTCCTCAACTGAATAACCAGACGCATACGCTCCGCCAATTATACTTCCGATACTTGTTCCGGCAATAACATCGGTCTGGATTTCTGCTTCTTCAAAGGCTTTTAAAACACCTATTTGTGCTAAACC
>JAOTUT010000511.1 GCA_029863735.1 Ignavibacteria bacterium | reverse complement strand
GTAATTGCGATGGGTGGCGATCCTGAATATGGAGCGAGTCAGGTAGTAACTACTGATGGAGGTGATACCTGGGAATATACAAGCCTGGGAATTTTGGGGTTTACTCGCGATATCGGATTTCGAACTGCAACTGAAGGATGGGCACCGTTGGGTGCTCAGCAAAAACTTTTATACACATCTGATTCCGGAGTAAACTGGAATATTTTTGACACACCTGATTCAACAAGCATTACCCATATATGTTTTCCCGATTCTCTCCATGGTTTTGGAGTAGGGTACAATGGAAATATAATAAAATACGTTTACCAAAAGCCCTCTAGTGTTCAACCGGAACCTGGCAAAATTTCATCATTCTATCTTGCTCAAAACTATCCGAATCCATTCAACCCCAGTACTATGATAAAATACTCGATTCCTGAAGATGGATTTGTGAAGCTGGCAGTATACAATATGCTTGGAGAAGAAGTAGCAGCGATAGTAAACACTACACAGAAAGCAGGCAGGTATGAAGTAAACTTTAACGCCAGCAAACTGTCAAGTGGAGTATATGTATACAGAATAGAGGCAGCAAACTTCACAACTTCGAAAAAACTGATGTTATTAAAATAATTGATTTCAATTATCTGATTTGAATTGAATAAAGCCCCGCAAAGACGGGGCTTTTTAATAACTAATTGATTCGATTGATATTGAGACTAATTGAAAATAATGCGTATGTTTTAACACCAAATTTATAATTGCATGAATTATTAGATAATTAAATATTAACTCTAAAGAATTGCAGGAGTAAAAAATGAAATGGAATAGTTACTCACAAAACTCTTTCTCCTTATTAATTGTTCTTCTTATTTTTAATACTTCATTCGCTCAAAAGCCATCAGCTAATCTTCCACTACAGATTATTCCTGATGAAACCGAAGCAAGTACAAATCAAAATAATATGAGAATAAATGAATTAACCGGTGTTCCAATTGCACTTTACAAACCGAATTATCCTGTAATTGCTGATACACCGGAGAGAATGGCGAAACAATTCCTCACAGAAAATCACGAATTGTTCAAACTATCAGCAGACCTTTCTGAATTAAAATATATTACAACAAAAGAAACTCCCGGTGGATATCACGTTCATTTTGATCAATATATAGGTGAATATCCGGTTTTGAATTCAAGAGTTAATGTTACGATAAGCAGAGATAATCGTGTAGTATTTGTTACTAATGGTTCAAAGATTAATTATAATATTAAAGTAGTAAGCGATCTTGAAAATATTAATATCAGTTCAGAACAGGCGATGATTTCTGCAAAAAATTATTTAGGTCTCAGTGGATCAGTTGCATTTGAAAAAAGTGAACCAGGTATTTATTATAATAAAGGCACTTTCAGACTTGCTCAGGTTGTAACGATCGTTCCGGCTGAAGAACTTTTTGGCGAATGGCAGATATTAGTTGATGCGCAGACCGGAGAAATATTCAGAGTTGAAGATAAAGCATGTTATTTTAATCCAGTAGGTTACAATCCGCAATTGGTGGATGGATCCGGTTATGTTTTTGATCCTGATCCAATAACACATGCAAGAACCACTTACGGATCAACTGGATTTTTAGATAACAATGATGCAGACTCTGATTCATTAACAGCTCATCGTGAGCTAAGAACATTATACGATATTTCTTTTGAAGGTGGTGTATACATTTTGAAAGGTCCCTGGGCAGAGATAAGAGATTTTGAATCACCTTTTACTGGTCTTCATACAAATCCTACAAGTGATTTTTTATTCACTCGAAGCGACGACAACTTCGAAGCGGTGAATACTTACTTCCACATAGATCAGACTATGAGATGGATAAACAATTCTCTGGGAATAGCATTACTACCATATCAATATACCGGTGGCGTTCGGTTTGATCCACATGGTTTAAGTGGTGCTGATAATTCACACTACCTTTCCAGCACAGGAAGCATGTCTTTTGGTGATGGCGGAGTTGATGATGCTGAAGATTTGGGAGTTGTCATTCACGAATTTGGTCATGGACTTCACGATTGGGCAACTGTTGGTGGGAT
>JAOTUT010000512.1 GCA_029863735.1 Ignavibacteria bacterium | reverse complement strand
GAACCTTCTTCAAAATATTTATTCATTAAATCTTCTGAATATTCAGCAACTTTTTCAATAAGCTGAGTTTTATAATTTTCTGCTTGCTCTTTCAATTCTCCAGTAAGTTCAGCTTCAGAGACTTTTCTGCTACCAGCTTCACCGAAGGTATAAACCTTCATTGAAATGACGTCAACAACACCATTAAAATTTACTCCTTCGGTAACAGGGAAAGTGATAATTGTTGCTCCGGGATGCATTCTGGATTTAATATTCTCGTATGTATCTAAGAATGTGGAATGTTCGCTGTCAACTTTATTTATTATTATAGAAGAAGGAAGATTGTATCCATCAATAATACTTTTTGCAGCTTCTGTCCCAACTTCAATCCCCTCAGCAGATTTAATTACCATTACCGCAGTATCGCAAACTTTCAATGCACTTTTAACATCACCGACAAAATCAGAAAAGCCGGGTGCATCAATAATATTTATTTTGTTATTGTTCCATTCAACATTCATCAAAGAAGAGGAAATTGAAATCTGCTTTTCAATTTCATTCGGAGTATAATCTGAAGTAGTATTTCCATCTTCAATTTTTCCGATTCTATTAGTTTCTTTTGTAGTATAAAGAATAATTTCTGAGAGTGAAGTTTTACCACTTCCGCCGTGACCGACTAATGCAATATTTCGTATAGCCTCCGAAATGATTTCTTTCAAGGGAATCCTCCTGGAAGTATTTAGTTAGTTAGAAATTTATTTTTTTAGGTAGCTGAGAAAAGTGCTTACTCCGTTCGAGATTGCTTTAAACTGATTAACAACACCCATTACAGGTCCTTCAATTCCGGCTCTTATTTTTTCTTCAAACTCAAGTATTTTTTCTACTCTTTCTTTCACGCTGAAAACTATGCCCTTTGTAGCTTCCAGTTGTCTATTTGCCTTATCACCTAAATCCGATAATTTAGTAGTAACTTCAGACAATGAATATAGTAATGGCTCAAGCTTGTCAGATATTTTACTAATATCTTTCTGCAGGTCTTGTATCGAACGCGTAATTTTCCCAAGATAAACTATCAGGAAAATAACAAGAGCCGAAATCAGAATTAGAACAATAGCTGTTAAAATATCTATCAGTGTCATTAATAAAATTATTCCCCGGAATTTTTAGAATCTTTGTACGCATCGACGCCAGCTTTAATGGCATCTTTAATCTGTTCTTTCTTATGATCCATTGAATCTTTTCCGGTTTTTACAGAATCGGACACTTTAACCTTTGCATCTTTGTAAACTCGTTCAGCATCTTTCATAATCTGATCTGATCTTTCTTTTGCATCTTTGATTAATCTATCAGATCTCTTTTTCCCTTCATTGATCATGTCTACTGCTTTTTCTTTTGCCTGAGAGATATATTTTTCAGCGTCATCCAGGTAATCATCGCTCTTTTCTTTGATATCTCGTCTCAAATCTTTTCCGCTCTTAGGAGCAAAAAGCAGTGCGAGAGCTGCACCTAAAGCTCCACCTGTAAAAAAGCCAATCAATAAACCTTTTGAAAAATTATTTCCTTGTCCCATAATCGTCTCCTTTCATTTGTTAGTGGGGCACAAAAATACCAACCATATTCCTTTTAATCAAGGAAAAACGCTTATTTATGCAGTTTTATAAAAATAAAGTTTGTCCTATTATAAATATTTAATAAATCCATATGCAAATTGAGAAGTTTTTAACTCTGTTGGCCTTTCATCAATCGGGCAAAATCATAAATTACAGTTTTTGCACTAATGTTTATATTGAATCAATTTTTATTTGTCCAAATCTTTTTTGATATAATGTAAGGCTTACAATTCCAACAAGAACTGCGAACCAAAGTGTAACAACCCGAATGATAAAAGTTGTTGCAACAGAAATATCCACTGGAACCTTCTTCTCAACTAATAGGAATGTCAGTGAACCTTCAGTAAGACCCAAGCCACCAGGTAACATTGAAATAGCACCAACAATAGTTGAGAAACTATAGCTGAACGAGGCCCAAAGAAGTCCGAAGTCAACATCGAAATTCAGCAGTATTATATAATATCCCCAACATTCG
>JAOTUT010000042.1 GCA_029863735.1 Ignavibacteria bacterium | reverse complement strand
GGAATTAAGGTTGAAAAGGTTAATAGTGAGTCATTTACGAAATGGGAAGTAGTTGAAAAAGTTTTCGATGCCAAGGATTACTTTTACATTTTTATCGATTATAATATGGCTTATATAATTCCCAAAAGGTCTTTTCTTCCCTCTGAAAAGTTGAATGAATTCGTTTCGATTTTAAATCAATTTATCCCTGGAAAAATATTAGCCAAATAATCTATTTTTCGCTTTAATCCTAAGTAAATTGCTTGTTATTAAAACCCCCTTTCCATAAGTTTATAAGCCTTTTTTCAAAAAGCACTTATAAAATTTTTCATTTCATAAAGGTAAAATTATAATGTCGTTTTTCTTTACATCAGAATCAGTTTCTGAAGGTCATCCGGATAAAGTTAGTGATGCAATATCAGATGGAATACTTGATGCAATTTATGCTCACGATCCTTATGCAAGAGTAGCCTGCGAAACATTTGTTACCACTGGTTTAGTTTTAGTTGGTGGTGAGATCACTACAAAAACCTATATAGATGTTCCGGCAATTGTACGACAAACAGTTGAAAAGATTGGATACACAAAGGCAGATTACAAATTTGACTCAGAATCTTGTTCGGTGCTAAATGCTATTCATTCACAATCACCAGATATTGCAATGGGAGTTGATACTGGCGGGGCAGGGGACCAGGGAATTATGTTTGGTTATGCCTGCGATCAAACACCTGAATTAATGCCGATGCCAATTGTATTTGCTCATAAGTTAGTAAAAAAACTTGCCGACATTAGAAAAAGAAATAATGGTTTAATGCCTTATCTGCGTCCTGATTCAAAATCACAAGTAACGATTGAATACAATGACAATGGAAAACCGTTAAGAGTTGATGCAGTTGTAATTTCAACTCAGCATGATGCAGATGCAAAACAAAGTAAGATCAAATCTGATGTTATTCAGAATGTTATTAAAAAAGTTATCCCTGCTAAATATTTGGATAAGAATACTAAGTATTTTGTAAATCCCACAGGAAGATTTGAAATAGGCGGACCACATGGCGACAGTGGTTTAACCGGAAGAAAAATCATTGTTGATACTTACGGTGGTTGGGCTCCGCACGGTGGCGGTGCATTTTCAGGTAAGGATCCTTCTAAGGTTGATAGAAGTGCGACATATGCTGCAAGACATATAGCAAAAAATATAGTTGCTGCAAAACTTGCCAAAGAATGCCTCGTGCAGGTTTCTTATGCAATCGGGGTTGCAAAACCAATTTCTGTTTTTGTTGATACAAAAGGCACTGGTGTAATTCCGGATAAGGCTATTTCTAAAATGATCCAGAAAGAAGTTGATCTTACACCTAAAGGAATTATTTCAAGATTAAAGTTAAGAAGACCAATTTATCAGAAAACTTCAGCATATGGTCACTTTGGCAGAAATGATAAAGACTTTACCTGGGAAAAACTGGATCTTGTCCCAATATTTAAAAAGTACTTAAAAAAATAACTTATATGTAATGAACTTTTTATATATAATTAATTGTTCTGTTACTGTTGGTCAATCAAAAGAAATTATAATAAAAATAAAGAAAAGGTAAAAAAATGAGTGAAGTGTTAGAAAAAAAAATTGATTTCTCATTAAAATACAAAGTAAAAGATATTTCCCTGGCTGAGTGGGGACGAAAAGAAATTGAACTTGCCGAAGCAGAAATGCCCGGCTTGATGGCATTGAGAGAAGAGTTTAAAGGAAAGCAGCCTCTTAAAGGTGCCCGTATAGCTGGTTGTTTACATATGACGATTCAGACAGCAGTTTTAATTGAAACTCTTGTTAATCTTGGTGCCGAAGTAAAATGGTCTTCATGTAATATCTTTTCTACTCAAGATCATGCGGCTGCAGCAATCGCTGCTGCTGGTGTTCCTGTTTTTGCATGGAAAGGAATGAACGAAGAAGAGTTTAACTGGTGCATAGAACAAACATTATTTTTTGGCGATGAATCAAAACCACTTAATATGATTCTTGATGATGGTGGTGACCTTACAAACATGGTTCTTGATGTTTATCCTGAATTAGCTGCAGGTATCAAAGGATTATCTGAAGAAACAACTACAGGTGTTCATCGTTTGTATGAAAGGATGGAGAAGGGAACACTTCCAATTCCAGCAATTAACGTAAATGATTCAGTTACAAAATCTAAATTTGATAACAAGTACGGATGTCGTGAATCATTAGTTGATGCAATCCGCAGAGCAACAGATTTAATGCTTGCTGGTAAAGTTGCAGTCGTTGCAGGTTTTGGTGATGTTGGAAAAGGTTCGGCTGAATCACTAAAGAATTCGCATGTAAGAGTTATAGTTACCGAGATCGATCCTATATGTGCACTTCAAGCTGCAATGGAAGGTTACGAAGTAAAGAAGATGGATGACGCAGTTAAAGAAGCTGATATTGTTGTTACTGCTACAGGAAATAAAAATGTTGTTACAGATCGGCACTTTAAAGCTTTAAAAGACAAGGCAATTGTTTGTAACATCGGGCATTTTGATACTGAAATTGATATGGCTTGGTTGAATAAAAATTATGGCAATACAAAAAATACAATCAAACCCCAGGTTGATAAATATACAATTGATGGAAAAGACATAATCGTTCTTGCTGAAGGTAGATTAGTAAATCTTGGATGTGCAACTGGTCATCCTTCGTTTGTTATGTCTAACTCATTTACAAATCAAACACTTGCTCAACTCGAACTTTGGAATCATCCGAAACGATATGAGAACAAAGTATATACACTTCCAAAACACCTGGATGAAAAAGTTGCCAGATTACACTTGAAGAAAATCGGGGTTGAATTAGAGGTATTGACTCCCGATCAAGCTGAGTACATTAGTGTGCCGGTTGAAGGACCATTTAAACCTGATTATTATAGGTATTAAGAAATAATCGTTCTGTTAATATGCCGCTTTAATTTATAAGCGGCATTTTTATTTTAAATAAACTTTAATTTGTAGTTGTTACTTACTATTAATTTTGATATGTATTAATTGATTAATACATTAATCAGCCATTGTCAGGAATTTTGTTTATTTCAGGTAGTGAATTACTAAATTAAAGTATGATCAACAAAAATTTTTATTGTATTTTAATTTGAGCGGGTAATGTTCATATAATCATACAGGAGATTATTTAACTATCTCATTCAGTAAATTAATAAAGCAATTCTATTGGCCTGTTATTTGAATGCTATTTCATTTTAACAACAGAAAGGAGTCAGCAATGAAGTTCAATTTATTTTTTATTTTGCTGTCAGCAGTTATCATTTTATCTGCCTGTGAATCCACAGTAACAGATTCCACATCATCCAATCAATACAATGCAACTCTGGAGTATAGTGGCGGGCTTAATGTTAGTTTTGCTAAGGATATTTCGGAATTTTCGAAAAGCATAAAGATAGTTAATCAAGAAAATGATTCTTACCTCTTAGACCTGCAGTTAAATGTGAAAACTTTTAATGATTCTCAAAGAGAACAAGCATCTTTACAATTAGATATACCTTTCGTATCGCAGAATGGTATTTTTCCGACAGGGCAATATATTTTAACAAATGAAGAAATAAGTTCTGCTTATGGAAATTATGAGCTAATTAAGAACAATGGTGATTTTGCTCGTTATAATTTTGAAGGGGTGTCAGCAACGCTTGTAATCGAAGAAAGTAACGCTGAACATGTCAATGGCAGTTTTATTTTGAATATGGAACAACTTAATGGTAAGCGAATGTTAGATGGCCAATTAGAGGATGTTGTTCTTAATTCGCCAATCAGATTACTGAGTCAATTTAATTTAGAATTTTAGTTTAACAAATCGTTCAAAGCTTCCTGCAGGTTTTCAAACTTAAATTTGTAACCTGAATTCAAAATTTTATCCACGGATATTCTCTGGCTAACCGTTACATAATAGCCAAGTTCGCCGCTAACTATCGGTAAAATAAATTTTGGAACGGGTAATAAAGCTGGTTTGCTTAAAATTTTTCCAAGTGTTTTAGAAAATTCTTTGTTCGCTACAATTCCCAGTGATGCTGCATTTAATGCTCCTTTAATATTTGCATTATCAATTACGTGCAGATAAATTCCAACTATATCATCAATATGAATCCACGGGAACCATTGCTTGCCGTTTCCGAGATAACCGCCTAGAAATAATTTAAACGTTGGAAGCATTTTTTTTAACAATCCCTCGTTCTTATCTAACACTAATCCTGTTCTGATGCTTACTCTTCTTAATCCAATCTCTTCAGCTTTTTCTGCTTCTGCTTCCCAGTCTCTGCATAAATCTGAAAGGTAGTTATTGGCAGGAGAACTTTTTTCATCAAGGATTTCATCATACCTGTTCCCATAAATACCAACTGCAGAAGAACAGATGAATACTTTCGGTTTTTGCCTGCCTGTCCGGTAGGCAGGCTCAACTGACTTGATTGCTTCAACTAAATTTCTTGTGCTTATTATTCTGCTGTCATAAGCAAGTTTTTTATATTCGGCGTTCCATCTTTTAGCACCGAGGTTTGCACCTGCCAGATGAACCACCGCATCTACACCATTCAACTCATGCATCCAACTTGTTCCGGCGTAATGCAATGAAGACGGATCATCCAAACTTTCGTAGTCCCACTTGACAATCTTTGTTTTACTTGATATTTTCTTAGCAGCTTTTTCAGGATCGCGAGTGAAGACAATTACTTCATCTCCTCTTGCAGTTAACTCCCTCACTAGTCTGTGCCCGATTGAACCTGTTGCGCCAGTAATTATGATTTTTTTCATCCTAATTATCCTTTTAATATCTTATTTTATTGCAGGATAAATTTTCTTCACTAAAGTTTATTAAAAATTTGTTGCATTATCTATCCTAAAATTTTATTTTCAATTTAGGTTGGAATAAATTAAAAAAATAGGAAGTAAATGATGAGAATTTCACTTACATATTTCAAATTTTTAATATCTGTTCTTTTGTTCCCAGTATTCATAGGTAATTTAAGCTTTGCTCAGAATGATCATATATCTTGTATATTAATTGCTGAGGATAAAGATTACATTACTTATGTTGAATTCCCATTGTATTTCAGGTCAACACCAAGGGAAAACCTAATAAGAACTGTCACTATAAATGTAACTTACAATGGTTTTTCTGCTGAAGCGCAAACTGATTTTCAATATGCTGTTGATATTATAGAAACTGAAATTACATCAGCCGTAACAATTTAGTTGATCGCAAATTGGACTCCATTACCATCCGGCGTTTTAGGTTCGGCTGGAGCTAATTATATTGCAGCGAATTTTCCATCCGCACCGCTAAGCAATACCTGGTATCCCGCAGCTCTTGCAAATGCATTAGCCGGATTTGATCTTTCGGTTCCCGATCACGATATAAATGCAAATTTTAACAGTACTTTTCCTAATTGGTATTTTGAACGGACAGTCTCCCTCCTAGCGGACAGTATGATTTTGTTTCTGTAGTTCTTCACGAAATTATTCACGGTTTGGGATTTGCCGGTTCTATGACCGTCTCTGGCGGTGTAGGCAGTTGTGGGAGCTCAAGGTTTCCCGTATGTCTATGACACATATGCTGTGAATCGGAGCAATCAACGGTTACTTAATACTACACTTTTCCCTAATCCTTCTGTTCCGCTCGGCACACAGCTTACAAGTAATAATATTTTTTTCGATGGTGCTAACGCAGTAATCGGAAACGGCGGGACTAATCCAAAATTATATACGCCTGCAACCTGGGTTCAGGGTTCAAGTTATTCACATTGGGATGAAACAACTTATCCCGCAGGTGACATTAATTCGCTAATGACTTTTGCAATAGGTTCAGCGGAGGCGATTCACCATCCGGGTTATATTACCAGGGGACTATTAAAAGACAATGGTTGGACAATTTATCAGCCGCTCCCCGTCGAACTTTCCTCCTTCACAGCAAAAGTTTTTGGAGCGGGGGAATTAAACTTGACTGGAGAACAGAGACGGAAGTTTCCAATTACGGCTTCGAGATCGAGCGTTCTGAAATAAATCCAAATTCTGAAAAACGATATTCGCAATTCTCAAAGATTGGGTTCGTAGAAGGTAACGGTAATTCAAACTCACCGAAAGAGTACAAGTACACAGATAACAATGCTCAATATGGTGGTTACGCTTACCGTTTAAAACAGATCGACACTGATGGTCAGTTTGAATACAGCAATGTTATTGAAGTCGATGCTGGTAATATTCCGGAAGGATTTGTGCTTGAACAGAATTATCCCAATCCTTTTAATCCAACTACTACAATCAAATTTGCATTAGCAGAAACCCAAAACGCGGAATTAAAAATTTATGATGTAATTGGAAATGAAGTTGCGACTCTATTTAACGGAATTGCAGATGGCGCCAATGTTTATGAAGCGGAGTTTAATGCAACCAGTCTCTCAAGTGGAATTTATTTTTATCGACTTGCAACTGAACAAAAAGTAGAAAACAGGAAAATGCTGCTTATTAAGTGATTGTGAAGTAATCATCCTGATCCCGTCTTTGCGGGAGAAGAATCTCCAAAGAAACAATTAACAATTTGCCCCGATCTTTTCGGGGCTTTATAATTTTGGATCTCTTTTAAAGAGCTAAAAAAGAGTGATTATATTTCGTTTTCAAAATTCTTCCTTTCTTTAAAATAAATTAATTAGATTCTTAAAGATTTTCTCATTTTAATTTCTTACATTATTTCCAGGATAAGTTATATTAAATATTTCGGGGAGTTCATAATGAAAAAAATACTGGTACTTCTTTTAATTCTAGCAACAAATTTCCTTCTTGCTCAGAATGTTATCATTGTAGTGATAGATGGTGCGCGATACTCTGAAACTTTTGGCGGCGGTAATACTTATATCCCTCATATGTACGATGACCTTCGTCCTTCCGGTTACATTTACAATAATTTTAGAATTGCCGATGTAGGTAAAACTGAAACAAACCCCGGACACGGAACAATTTTATCAGGAACGTGGCAGCAAATCGCAAACGATGGTTCGCAAAGACCAACAAAACCAACATTATTTGAGTACTTTAGAATGGAGTTAGCGAGCAGCGATACAGACAATTATATTATTGGTGGTAAAGCCAAATTGGGCATCCTTTCTTACAGCAACGATCCAGGTTATGGATCGAGTTACGGAGCCATATCAATTTGCGCAGATATTTATGATATCGCTGTTTACAATAATTTGATCGCTGTAATGGATACTATCAGTCCAAATCTGATACTGGTAAGTCTGTCTGATACAGACAGACAAGGGCATGGCGGTGTATTCAATAATTATGTAAACGCATTAACTAACGCTGATAATCTGGTTTATCAATTATGGCAGCACATTCAGGCAGGCGATTATGGATATAATCCAGCTAATACAACATTATTTGTAACTAATGACCATGGAAGACACGATGATGCACATGGTGGATTTCAAAACCACGGGGATGACTGTGAGGGATGCGAACATATTATGTTGTTGGCTATTGGAAAGAATGTAACACCGGGGGTAGAAAATTCAGATCCACATTTTCAAACTGATATTGCTCCAACAGTAGGGGATCTGCTAAACTTTAGTACTCCACAGGCAATTGGCACAAGTCTCTATGAAGGAGGCAATCCGCTTCCCGTTGAACTCTTTTCTTTCTCAGCGAATGTAATTAGTAATACTGTAAAACTTTCCTGGGTAACAAAAACTGAAGTTAACAACTATGGTTTTGAAGTTGAGCGGCAAGCTATGAATGACATTTGGAGAAAAATAGGTTTTGTTGTAGGAAATGGAAATTCAAACGTTATTAATTTTTATTCTTTTATTGATGAAAACGTAACACAAGGAATTATTTCCTATCGTTTAAAACAAATTGACACAGATGGTCAGTTTGAGTACTCAAAAGTAATTGAAGTTGATCTTGGTTCTCCACAAAAATTTGAACTGAGTCAGAATTATCCTAATCCATTTAATCCATCGACAACAATATCATTTACACTTACACAGTCGGGAAATGTAAAGCTTACCGTTTATAACCTTCTTGGAGAACAAGTTTCTGAACTTGTCAATGGGTTTAAAGAAGCAGGCGTTTACACAATTAATTTTGACGCTGAATCTGCCGGTAGTGGACTTAATAGCGGATTATACTTGTATAAACTTGAAGCAAATGGATTTGTTCAATCGAGGAAAATGACCTTGATAAAATAATAATTTTTTAATACCAGTTTTATCAGCTTTACTTTATACTTCGACTTTTTTTCTTAATCTTTGTGGCAGCTTTTTTTAGTAATATTGAAACTACTGCATTCTTTTAAGAAAATCAAAAGTATTAATGAAAACCAAAATTTTATTACTCTTCTTTTTTCTATCTTCATTAATAGTTGGCCAAAATGTAATAATAGTGGTGATAGATGGTGCTCGCTACTCCGAAACATTCGGGTCCGATGGTAAATATATTCCCCATATGTATAATGATCTTGCCCCGTTGGGTACTGTTTTTACAAATTTTAGAATTTCTGATGAAGGAATTACTTCTACAAATCCCGGTCAGGCATCAATACTAACCGGAACGTGGCAGGTAATTGAAAATGATGGTTCTGAACATCCTAATAAACCAACCATATTTGAATATTTCCGGAAAGAATTCACTGCAAAGGCAACTGATTGTTTTATAGTCGCCGGCAAAAAGAAACTGGATGCATTAGCCTATAGTACTTTCTATGGCTATGGGATCAATTATGGAGCTTCCACCAACTGCTTCGATGGGGACGACAACAATGTTTATGACAGCCTTGTTACAATTTTGGATAAATACCATCCAAGAATAATGTTGGTAAATTTTCCGGCTACAGATATAAAAGGGCATTCAGGTGTTTGGGATGATTATGTGAAAGCCTTAACGAACGCAGACAATTTAACTTATCAGCTTTGGCAAAAAATTCAGAACGATCCTTATTACAAAAACACAACTACATTGTTTATAACAAATGATCATGGAAGACATTCAGATGGTTTTAAAGACCATGGTTGTGATTGCGATGGCTGCCAACATATTATGCTTCTGGCTATTGGTAAAAATATACCTCAAGGACAAAAGAATTTTGAAATACATCATCAAATTGATATAGCTGGAACCATAGGAAGATTACTTGGTTTTAAAACGCCTTTTGTTGAAGGAATTGAGCTATTAAATTATAAGGACTCAAATAGTACAACAAGGTAATGA